>NZ_SFBV01000278.1:0-5497 GCF_007095585.1 Microcystis sp. M_OC_Ca_00000000_C217Col | reverse complement strand
CCTAAGCCGAGTTTTCAAGGTGCTGCGCCGTCCACTTGGTTTTCGAGACTGGCCTTTTAATTCTAACGTAAAGCCAACCTAGAACGGCGGGGTTTCAGACCCAAAATTTCCGATGATTCAGGCGAACCAAGCAACGGAGTTATTCGGGTTTAATGCTTTGGCAGGTCGGATGTCCTCCATTTTCGGTCCATTGTTGTTCGGGGTAATTAGTACAGTGACCGGTAATCAAAGATTGGCGGTGATCTCCCTGTTGCTGTTTTTTGGCTTGGGAGGGTTGATTTTGAGTCAGGTGCGCCGAGGCGATCGCACCGCTAAAATCTGACCATGGACGATAACCTCTTTGACGCTCCCATCGCGCTAAGCGCTTCGGGATTCTTGGTTCAACAAGTCCACTTACTTTAGATTCCTTGCGTTATCCAAAACAGAGGTGGTTCTTACGCCTGCGCGTTACTTTTCGTCCGCCCCACGATAGTTGTATTTCTACAAAATTTGCTTCAAAAAGAGAATCTAGGAGATCTGTTCCGCGTAATCTAACTCCGTTGCGCATCCCGCCTCTTTTCGGAGAATATCGTCGATATTCTTAAATGTCTGCTCGAACATAGGAAAAAGATTAGATACTCTCAAATCTTACCTCGATCGCTCCGGTGATCCTTAGCATAGATTTGTAAAAAGGCTGAAAATGCTTCAGCCTCGTCTAAAAAATCAGATTTTACCCGCAAAATTAAGGAATAGGATTAGCCGAATCCTTGCTTTCTAGGGTTTCGGCAACAGATTCCGTCTTACCAAAAGCAATTCTGAGGAAGGGAGGGGCCAGGAAAGTCGTCAAGATTACCATAATAATAATCGACACCTCCAAAGGCTTATCCAAAATTCCGCTGGCCGAGCCAATCCAGGCAAAAACTAGACCCACCTCACCCCGGGGAATCATACCCACACCCCACCAACAAGCTTTTTGCCGCAAAACCCAGATAACAATTACTTTTCTACCTTAACCCGTTGAGTAACGACAACAATCCCATCTCCTTGAATTAAAATCGCCGATAACCAACGATTTTCTGGTGTTGCCGGCGCTTTTACCCGCTTAAATAAACCGCCGGACTGTAATAATTCCAATTCTAGAGGCTTTGTATTAATATAACGCTCAATATCTACTTTCTCATCGATCGCCGCTCCGGCCAATAAATCATCCCCTAAAGGTTGGCGAACAATCACATCAAAATCAAATTCTTGACCCACTTTCACCCTTTCCGGAATTCTCACTTGAATACTGGGGGGATTTTTGCCGGTGCTTAACTCGACTCTCTCGCTTAAAATCTCCTGATAAACCAGTTTATTCCCTTGAAATTGTTGACGAGAACGAATCGTAGCATTCATTCCCACCACTCTTCCCTGCACCTTTCCTGTCCCGGTAATTTTAGTAATTGTATTGGCCGTTAACTTGTCCCCGGAACGACTCCAAGATTCGAGAGTCGTGGTGTATTGTAGATTGTTATAACGTTCCCAAAAATGAGTTAAAGCCTTTTTAGTTTTTTCGTAGGTCAAGCCATCGGAATTAGTAAATTTTGGACTATAAAACTCCATTAATTGCTTGATATCCCGCTCATTAGCCGCCGTTTCAATTTTGGAGATAAGGGTTTTTAAATTAGCTGGAGCAGTTTCTGGCTTTTCGGCCCGCAGACCGGTGGCAAGGGTAAAAGTTAACCCCAAACCTAACAGCAACGATAGAGAAAAATTGAGGGATTGACGAAAAAATTTATCGGGGATTGTGTTCAAGTTACGCATTAGTGATAGTTTGTGTAAGGATCGATAACTATGGTAGATTATTTCATTCTAGGACTGAATTTACCCTCTCTCGAATTATGGCACGCACTCCAACCCGTCTCTTGATTGCCGCTAGTGGTACTGGTGGTCATTTATTTCCCGCTTTGGCCCTGGCCGAGCGCTTGCCGGATTACGAGATTGAATGGTTAGGAGTTCCAGACCGTCTGGAACAGTCCTTAGTTCCAAAAACCTACCCCCTGCACACTATCCCGATTGAGGGGTTTCAAACCCGTTTGGGGTTAAAAACTCTCAAGATTCTGTTCGGTCAACTGCGGGCCATTTGGCAAGTGCGTAGTTTAATCAAAAAACGTCAGATAGCGGCAGTTTTTACCACCGGGGGTTATATCGCGGGCCCGACCATTTTAGCGGCTCGTTTAGCCAATATTCCCGTCATCCTACACGAATCTAACTACATACCGGGCAAAGTCACGAAAGTTCTCGGTCGCTGGTGCGATACGGTTGCCCTCGGTTTTCAGGGAACCGCCAGCTATTTACCCGGCACTCGCACCACTTGGGCTAGTACGCCTGTACGAGAGCAGTTTCTCATTCCCCAGTCCCTGGATTTACCGATTCCAGAGACTGCTTTTTTAATTGTCGTTGCCGGTGGTTCTCAAGGGGCCGTGGCTCTTAATCAAATTGTCCGACAAAGCGCTCCCCAATGGTTAGAAAAAGGTATTTATATCGTGCATCTCACGGGAGAAAACGACCCCGAAGCGGATAGTTTGCGCCATTCTAACTATTTTTCCCGGCCTTTTTACGACAATATGGCGGGATTATGGCAAAGAGCTAATCTGGCTATCAGTCGCTCCGGAGCCAGCACTTTAACAGAATTAGCGATCACTTGTACGCCTTCGATTTTAATTCCCTATCCTTTTGCTGCCGAAGACCATCAGTTCTATAATGCCAAAGTTTTCGCTGAAGCTCAAGCCGCTTATCTTTATCGTCAAAATGAGTTAACTGCTCAGTTTTTAGGCGAATTAGTCCTGGATTTATGGTCTAATCCCGAAAAATTGTCCGCCATGGCCCAACAAGCTTCTCATCTAGCCATTAGTGATAGTGCCGATTTATTAGCCGATTTGTTGAGAAGAAAGAGTCAAAAAGATAGTTTTTGAAACAAATCAGCCACGGGAAAAGTGAACCCCGGAACCACATCTTCCCCCTCCAGAAAATCTCCTGATGTTAATAATCCCCGCGGTTCGTACCCGCAACGATAAACTAAGACATAGTGTTGACCTGGACTGATAACCCAGAGCAAACGAGTCCCATTGGCAAAATATTCGGCAATTTTGTCCTCGATTTCTGCCACTGTATTCCCTGGAGAGAGAATTTCTACCACTAAATCGGGCCCACCTTCTAAAAAACCCGTCGGCAATTCTTCCAATTCTTGCAGACGTTCCTTGGCAAAAAAAGCTATATCGGGAGAACGTTTATTGCCATTTTTCATAGTAAAAGCAGTGCTGGAGTCCAATAATACCCCTAGTTTTCGAGATGTTACTAAAGCGAATAAAGCAGCACTTAAAATAATGGCAATATAACCGTGTAAAGCCCCAGAATTACCCAGATTAATTAACTCTCCCTTGACCAATTCGTAACGATTACCATCGTCAGGTAACGCCATAAACTCTGCATCAGTCCATACTTTTGTCTCTGGAGTTTTCATCACAGTAGTTTCTCGAATAGACATAATTTATCCTCGGTAAATATTCACAAGTAAAACCCTTAAAGAATTTCCTGCAACATCCGATTGGCCTGGGAAGCGTAACCACCACCAAATAAATTAAAGTGGTTGAGAATATGGTAGAGATTGTAAAGAGTTTTGCGCTTTTGATAACCAGCATCGAGGGGGAAAACATCGTTATAACCCCGATAAAAAGCCGCCGGAAAACCGCCAAAAAGTTCCGTCATGGCTAAATCTACCTCCCGGTCTCCCCAATAGGTGGCAGGGTCTAAAATTACCGGTTCCCCATCGACGGTAATTGCCGCATTTCCCGACCACAAATCACCGTGGACGAGGGAGGGATGGGGTTGATGCTGACTCAAAATCTCGCTAATAGCGGGAATAACTTGATCCTCGTCGGGAAAATTGCCGCCGCGCTCCTTCGCAAGTCTTAATTGATAGCCAATACGCTGATGAGCGAAAAAATCCGCCCAATTGTTACTAACGGTATTGATCTGGGGAGTAGAACCAATGGTATTATTACACTGCCAACCAAAGCGATCGGACAGGGAAACTTGATGTAAACGAGCTAAATTTTGCCCCATTTTTTCCCAGCTTTGGCTATTGCCACCGCCGAATTCTAACCACTCTAGCACTAAATAACTAGATTTCTCGGCAATTCCCCAACAAATTGGCTCCGGAACCCTGATAGTCTTGGTAGCGTGAATTTGCTTTAATCCTAAAGCTTCGGCGGCAAACATGGCCTCTTGGTTCGCTTGGTTAATCTTAACGAAATAAATTAAACCATTGCCACTGACCGCATAACCCTGATTGATGCAGCCACCACTAACGGGATGACTTTTCTCAATTTCAAAAGGTTTTTCCGTGGTTTGGGTAATATGTCGGGCAATTTGAGTCCACATGGTTTATCAGTTATCAGTTATCAGTTATCAGTGATCAGTGATCAGTTATCAGTTATCAGTTATCAGTTAAGCTGTTGACTATCTAAATTACTCGTTAAGATTGCAGGGGAGCGGGGAGCGGGGATCAGGGAGAGGCAGTTTGAGCATTTGTACTAAAATTTCCCATACGCAGTTTAAATTCAGTATAGGTTATCAGTTATCAGTTAGAAGGCAAAAGGCAAAGCATCTCACCTTTGTAACCCCTAAATCAGGTTTTTATGTCAAGCTATTTTGAAAGCCTTGCTGGAAACCAGTTTTAGGGATAAGTATAATTACTCACTTGCATAAATGAGATGCTCCCAAAGGCACAAAGGCACTCTTGCAATAGTTATTTTAGCTAAGTAGCCGGTTACGATTAAAGATAAAATACAAAGAACCAGAAGCCTGTCCCACTATCTAACGTTAGACCGCGCCGTTTACCTGACTTGGAACTACTGTGGGCAGAAAGAATTGATAGACTATCAATATAGAACCCAGAGGTCAAAGACTTATGCTTAGGGACTCCTCAATCATTAGCGCATCTCCAGAGATTATGGGTGGCACTCCAGTCTTTACCGGTACTAGAGTTCCTGTTCAAACGCTTCTGGACTATCTCAAGGCGGGAGAATCCATAGATGATTTTTTGGACGGATTTCCGACTGTAACTAGAGAACAGGTTATTGCTCTACTTGAGGAGGCTGGAAAACAGGTTATTGGCATGGTGGCATAGCTTGACATCCTCACCGCCGTGAACGGACGGTGATTCCCAAACCTCACGATTTAGGTTTCTGCTTCTGTCCCTTGCGGGGTTCCGCACCTGCCTTAACAGATTCACTCTGTTCTGGTCTTATGGTCGCTCTACAGACTGACACCGCAAGCCCTGCGGCCAAAATATTTTTACTAGCGTTAACATCTCGGTCATGGTGAGTCCCACAGTCTGGACAGTCCCATTCTCGAACATTTAACGGCATTTTTTCAGCAATATACCCGCAATTACTACATCTTTTAGAGCTAGGAAACCATCTATCTATTTCGATGTAATTTCTCCCATACCAACGGCATTTATAGGCTAATTGTC
>NZ_SFBV01000277.1:0-7007 GCF_007095585.1 Microcystis sp. M_OC_Ca_00000000_C217Col | reverse complement strand
TGAGTTAAAAGTTAAACTTCAAGTTTTCATTCAGAACGAATGTACTGGTTAACTGATTTTTTGGGGAAAATTAGTTAACCCATCATTATAACATATAATTAATTTGCAAGAGGTCTAATAAACATTATTTAGTAGCTGATGAAAATCTGTCTAGTCTTGATTTGACTCAACTTCAGCAAGTTGCTGACAACGCTCACAGATGGTATCAAGACCATAATTTGATCAAAGTCGCCAAGTTTTATGGTTCGTATTTTAATCCTGAGGTTAAACCCGATTTCGCAAATTAAAAAGTTCAGGTAATTCAATCTGACTTTTTTCGTAATCTTCGGGGATGCCTATGTCAATAAAATATTCGTCAGAAATAAAGCCATACATAGGAATTTTCTCGGTATAAACTTTGAGAAAGTCGTCCTCAAAAGAAAATTTTGATGGCAGATCAAAGCTGGACAAGATGTTTTTACATATACAATATATGCCGCCATTAATGTAGCCTTGATGTTGATATTTTTTGGATTCAAACCCGATAATTTTTTGGTCATCGTCTAGCAGAACATTGTTATAACGATCAAAGTCAGTTAGGGGCTTCAGAGCAACAGTCATCAGGGATTTTTTTTGACTATGTAAATTAATTAAGGCGGATAAATTGACATTAAACAAGGTATCTCCGTTAACAATTAATGCTTGTTCGGTTTCAATTTTATTGAGTGCCAACTGTATCGCTCCTCCAGTTCCCAAGGGTGTATCTTCTATCAGATAAGTCAGTTCGTATTCCTTGTAATTATCGCCAAAATGATCGATAATTTTCTGATGTTCATAGCCCACAGAAACTAAAAATTTGTTGGTAATTTTTTGAGAGATTAAGTAATCTAATAGATATTCTAAAAAAGGTCTGTCGGCAACGGGAGCCATAGGTTTTGGTAAACTGTTGATCACCGATCGCAACCTAGTTCCTAACCCACCCGCCAGAATAATTACATCCATAGATACACCTCAAAAATCTGAATTATTGCCAATCTTTTAAAAACTATTTTTAGGATTATAGGGATAATCTCCCCCATCGCTGCCTTTGCTTGTTATAATGTCCATGCTTGGGTTCCGTATTTAGTAAAATGAAAATTAATCACTTGGCCTCCTTCTAATTTCAAAGATTTTATTACTTCGATTTTCTTGGTAGGATCGACCATAAAGATAATAAAACCACCGCCACCAGCCCCCGATATTTTGCCTGAATAGGCCCCGGTTTCCCTAGCTACCTGATAAATGCGATCAATCTGCGGATTACTAATTAATTTGGATAATTTCTTTTTCGCTTCCCAAGAGGTTCTCAGAATTTCTGCTATCCCCATAAAATCTGATTTAAGCAGTGCTTCTTTAAAGAGAATTGCCTCTTTTTTGAGTTGATGGGTAGCAGCGATTGCTTGATCATTTTTTTCTTGGACATTCTGAATTTGATCCTCAATTACTTGAGATGAGTAGCGAGAAATGCCTGTATAGTAGAGGATCAGAGAGACTTCCAATTCATTGATCACCCAATTTTTAATCCGCAAAGGATTAACTATGACTCGATCTTGTTCATAAAATTCCATAAAATTAAAACCGCCAAAAGTGGCAGCGTACTGATCTTGCTTGCCCCCTAACCAGCCTAGGTCAATTCGTTCGATCTCGTAGGCTAAATGGGCGATATCGTACTCGCCTAGGGGTAATTTTAACAGTTCCACAAAGGCTTTAACTATGGCCACGGCTAGGGTAGAAGAAGAACCCAATCCCGAACCAGCCGGCGCATCGGAAAAAGTGGTGATTTGCAGCGGCAAAGGTTGCCCTTGATTAAAGTCTTTAATCAAACGATTATAGACTGCTTTATGCAGATCGAGAACACCATTATAGGGGAGAGGAAACTGAAGGGTTTCTATTTGTTGTTCTCCTCGATCGGCGGCAACAAAAATGACCTGTTTGTCGGTAATTTCCGTGACTGTGCAGTAGGCATAGAGATCGATAGTAGCGTTGAGAACGTAACCCCCATAAAGACTACAGTAAGGCTCGACATCGGTGCCGCCACCACCCAAACCTAATCTTAAAGGAGCTTTGGTTCTGATGATCATGGGTATGCTGTTTAGGTTGATTTTTTGCTAGGAGATTTTAGTTAGGAAAGAGCGCTTCTTCGATCGCTAAACAAATAGTATGAAGAACAAAACCATGACCTTCTTGAATGCGCGGGGTACTGGTGCTAGGAATCATCAAACAATAATCGGTTTTTTCCTCTAGAGCTAATCCCTTCGCCCCAGTTAAACCGATGCTAGTGAGACCTTTTACTTGACAAACTTTGAGAGCTTGATGGATATTAGCGGAATTTCCCGAAGTGGAAATACCGATAAACACATCACCAGGGTTTCCTTCCGCTTCTATCTGGCGGCTAAAAATATATTCGTAACCATAATCGTTAGCAATCGCTGTTAAACTGGCGATATCGCTATTGAGGACGCGAACTGGTAAAGACTGTCTTTCTTTCAGAAATCGGCCGTGTAGCTCACCGCCAAAATGGATAGCATCGGCGGCACTGCCTCCATTACCGGCGACTAATACTTTGTGGTTGTTGCGATAAGCATGGATACATACTTGGCAAATCTCTTGGATTTTTTCTAGATATTTTGTTTCAGTTAGTAGGTTTTTCTTCAGGTTATAAGCTTCTTCCAATTCAGTCTTGATTAAAATTGACAGAGACGGATCACTCTGGAAACTATCTAATTTTTTGTTTGATTTTTCCACCATTTGCATAGGTTTGATTTTTCCAATTTTTATTAGTTGAATAAATTTAACTCTCAATCATTCTGTCATTACATTTTGTGTGATAATTTTTGCTTATGGAATCGTGAAATGTTTACTGGGAAAGACTTTTAGGACTATTTTGCGGATATTCTATCAGTATAGACCTAGTTTCCACACAGAAACCAGAAGAGCCAAGACCAGAATCGCTCTCCATTAATTGGGGACAAAACCCCTAGCATGGTAGAATTGATCACGGGAATCGAGTCAAAAGAGTGATCTTTTGCCAGTTACTCTGGGAATATACCACAAACGCCCCAACCTTAGCACAATTTGTTTTATTTGTAAATAAACTTTTGCTCTATTCTGGCCGAGACGGGGGATTTCTGAGCGGGGGGTTCCACCCTTGCCAGTCTTGGCTTTTTGTTTGGCTGGACAAAAATGTTAACAATTCCTGACAATACTGCTGATATAATCAAAAGTCCAAAGGCCTGACGGCGTATAATATGCCCTGATTGCTACACTCTGACATCTAGATAGTAAAGAGAAGCAATTTAGCCGAGAAAACTAGCACAAATCGCGACAATCCCTCGAATTTTGTCTGTCCATCGGTTCAAGCTCTCGTCTCTCACAGAAGAACTGAGAATTCTAGTCCCCGACTCGAAAAAGTCCAACATAATGAATCTTTTCCCCGCAATTTCTGTCAATGACGGCCACCAGAAATACCCGTCTCCGCCGCCTGCTGGCAATTCTGACCGCGAAAGCGAAGATAGAGCAAAAAAGAACAAAGCCTTATTTCTCGATCGAGATGGGGTAGTTATTGACTATATCCCCTACCTGAGCAAACCAGAACAGGTGAGCATTCCCGCCGGGGCAGCGGCTGCCTTAAAACAGTGGCAGGATGCCGGCTATCTGCTGATCATCATTACCAATCAATCGGGACTTGCTAGGGGCTATTTCACTTGGGACGATCTAGCGGCGATTCACGGGCGCATGATTGAGGAATACCGACAATTGGGCGTGCATTTTCACGATCTTGCCATCTGCCCGCACCATCCCGACGAAGGTTGTCTGTGCCGTAAACCCTCCCCCTATCTGCTGCTGACAGCCGCCCACCAGTACGGAATCGATTTAGCCCGCTCGTTGTTTATCGGCGATGCGCCCAGTGATTTAGAATGCGCCCTAGAAGCTGGTTGTCAGCCCGTATTGCTCTTAACAGGGCGAGGAAAAGTCACCCTTGGGGAGATCGAGAAATACCCAGTTGAGATTCCCGTGTATGGCCAACTAAAGGAAACGGTAGAATTATTGTCAAAAACCGCTGCCGAACCAGAATTATGAGAATATTAGTCCTTTTTTGCAATAACTTTCCCTATCCACCTAGTCGCGGGGCAACGGAGGGGAGAACTTTTAACCTGATCAAATGTCTTCATCAAAACCATGATGTCACCCTGTTTGCCCGTCGGGTGGAGAATGTCACAGAAACTCAGATCGAAGAATTAAAAACCTTTACCAATCATCTTGTCTTATTTCCGCCCCAGGAAATTCCCGAACCAGGCAAGGGACTGACAAAACTAATCGGTAAAACAGGGCGCTTTCTGGAGGGAATAGTACAGATGACCCCTGCTAGTGTTCTTAGTTATCGTTCGCCGCTCATTCAAGAGCGAGTAGATGAATACGTCGAGCAGCAAAAATGTGATGTAATTATCTGCGCTCAGAGTATCAGCGAGATTTTTATCCGGCCGGAATACCGTCAGCGAGTCAAAACAGTAGTGGATATTCACAGTTCCGTGTACGGTTGGACACGCAATCATTTGGATAGAGGAGCCTCCGCCTATCCGCTGCGGGATTTTCTCTATCTGCCCTTACTCTATCAGTACGAAAAACGTTACTGTGCCAAGTTTTCGCAATTAGTGGCTACTACCGATTACGATCGCGAACAATTGTTAAAAATCCTCCCGGATGCACGGGTGGATATCGTGCCTAATGGCGTGGATTTAGACCTGTTTCCCTATCGTCCTCGGGATCCCGGCGGTCATAATTTGGTCTTTGTCGGTGCCATGAGTTCTACCCATAATATCGATGCCGCCCGTTTTTTTGTTTTAGAAGTCCTGCCAGTCATTCAACAGCGATATCCCGCTACCACCTTAACCCTAGTGGGGGCAAACCCGGCACCGGAAGTTCTCGAACTCGCCAAGTATCCCGGTGTGAAGGTGACGGGGACCGTTCCCTCGACAGTGGAATATTTACACCGAGGAACCGTTTGTGTGGTTCCCCTGCGGGTGGGATTGGGAATCAAGACCAAAACCCTAGAATCCATGGCCGCTGGGATTCCGGTTGTCGCCAGCGATCGCGGTTTAGAGGGTTTAACGGTGGCAGCAGAGGGAATTCCCCCTAGGGCGCTGCGGGCTAATAGTGTTGCTGAGTACGTCACAGCGATCTCTAGGTTGTTTGATGATCCTTCTGTGCGAGAACAACTGTCCCATAATGGCCGGGCGATGGTGGAATCGGAGTACACCTGGGAGCGAGCGGGACAAAGGTACGAGGAAATTTTGCGGGACTAATATTGTTTTTAACCCCTGAATTTTACTTGAGACTGTTTGCGAGTTTTACCGCCATAAAAATTGATTTTTTGGAGCCTAATCATGAAAGTTTTAATAGTAGGAAATTACGTCAATGATCGGCAGATCAGTATTAATCGTTTTGTCGGTTTAGTGGAGAAAGGACTCAGACAAAAAGGACACGAAATTCGGCGAGTGCAAGCACAGCCTATTTTCGGTCAACTGAAATCTTCTCCCCAGGGACTCGGCAAGTGGTTGGGGTATATTGATAAGTTAATTATTTTCCCAGTGCAGTTACGTCAGCAGCTTGATTGGGCCGATATCGTCTGCATTTGTGATCAGGCGTTATCCTATTTAACTCCCTATCTAAAAGATCGCAAGTATTTTGTCATCTGTCACGATCTGCTGGCCATTCGTTCCGCCCTAGGAGAAATTCCTGAAAATCCCACCAGTTGGACGGGAAAACAGTATCAGGCGATGATTTTGCGAGGATTCAAACAGGCTAAATATGTTGTCTGTTCTTCCGAAGCTACTCGTGCCGATGTTCTCCGTTTAACCAAAATTACCCCCGAACAAACGGAAGTGATCGAGGATTGCTTGAGTGAGGGATACGGTCCGATGACAAGAGCAGCGGCGGTAAATCTAGTGGATAAATTTAATATTAATAGTGATTGCCCCTGGCTAATTCATGTCGGGGGCGACCAATGGTATAAAAATCGATTGGGATTGCTGAAAATATTCAAGAGGTTAATCACTTTCCCCGGTCTGGAAAATTGCCGATTGATCCTGATGGGAAAACCTTTGCTGCCGGATATGCGAGAATTTGTTAATCAGAATAACTTGTCCGCACAAGTAATCGAATTAGGAACCGTCTCCGATGATGATCTCCGCGCCTTTTATTGCCTAGCAACTGCTTTAATCTTTCCCTCTTTTCAGGAAGGATTCGGTGTTCCCGTTATTGAAGCTCAATCCTGTGGTTGTCCCGTCTTTACTTCCAATCGTCTCCCCATGACTGTTATCGCTGATGATGCAGCCGTTTACTTCGATCCCACCGAACACGAGGCCGCCGCTACTATTATTGCAGAAAATCTTCTCGCTCCCGATCGCCTGGAAGATTTGAGGCAAAAAGGTTTTATCAATGCCACTCGCTTTACTTACGAAAGAATGATCCAATCCTACGACCGATTATTGCCAAAATTGTAGTTTAGAGCTTTTTGGTGACTCATTATCCTGCCAACGCGATTTTAAGCGGGGAGGATATGGTTCTGGGGTTCACTTTGGCACTAGAAATCTTGCTGTAAGAGTGATCGTCCTTTTTTAAATCCTACAGTAATCATTTTTCCATAGCTCCTTTGCTTTGGGGTTTACTGAATAAATCTAAAAACCTTGTTGGATAATATCTTTAGGCTTTTTTGAAATCAAAAAGTGCCAGCCATTGGAGGAATCGGGGGAAAATTAAGGCACTTTTTCCCTGAAAATTAGGTAATTGACCCCCTGAAAATGGCTAAAACCCTACACCCCACACCCCACACCCTGCCCCACGAAAAACTTTTTCAGCAGACCCTAATTGGCACTGTGAATTTATCTGTCGCCTGTAAGACTTTTGATAATCTTTTTAGCCAATCGCTCATTAATTTCTCGATGTCTGGGAATTGGTTCTGTTTTTCCAGTATCTGGATTATGGTAAAT
>NZ_SFBV01000276.1:0-75005 GCF_007095585.1 Microcystis sp. M_OC_Ca_00000000_C217Col | reverse complement strand
CAGGGGAAGAGTAGTAAACCAGACCAACCGATGAAGACGAAACGGTCTCTTTTGAGCCAGTCATCGAGAGCATCAAACAGCCCTCTTTCTGGGGCGCGTCCGACAGCAATGGTCATGGGGGTTTTCTCCGAAAAATGTATATTATTGCTAAGATTCCGCGCTCTCTCCTCCATCCATCTGAGCAGGCGAGCAGATGTGTAGAAGAATTGTGAGAAATCTTTACTTTTCTTAACTTACACTATATTGGAAAAAATAGCCAATGTTTTTCAGGTCGATCTTAAGAAAATCTAAAATTTTTCGGGGAGACCACTTCCTGTGCGTTGCGGGGGGAGACCACTTCGTGCGCGTTGCGGGGGGATTTGGGGAGATGGGGAGATATGCCGCCTCAATTGCTTGGTATTGTCGTCTTCACGTCTTGAGTGGAATGCTAGACCCCTCTGTGCGGTAATTATCCCCAAATTGAGGTGATTAAACCGCACGGTGCGCTATTAAGTCCTATTAAGGGGTGTTAGACCGATGGAAGTGGGATAGTAGGATGGAGAGGGTTGCTCGATCGCAGGGAGCGGTATAATTGATGGCTGGGCTGAACAAGAAGGAGAATTCATGTACAAAGATGATATTCTGAACCTGATAAAGCAATCACCACTTGAGATTGATACTGAAATACAAATGACTGGAAAGCCCCCAACAATGGCTAACTCCGAATTTCTCACGAACAAGGAACAGGGTGATTGGGCTGAAACAATCGTCTTTAAGGCAGTCAATGAATATTCTGGTGATTATTTTGCTGTTAAATATGGGCGTTCCGAATCCATAGCCGCAGGTGATGATGGATTTGCTGATTTCTATATGGAATATCAGAGTGAACTTAATGCGATAGGTAAGAGGCCAGATATACTGATATTTAAGGTCAGAGACTTTCCGGATGGAAGTATTGACATTAAAAATGATCAGCACATAAGGCAGGCTGTGGCTGCGATTGAAGTAAGATCAAGTTCTTTTTTAGCAGACAAATATGCGGCATTCATGCGGGACAGACAAGATCGGGCCATTAAAAAATGCGAAGAAATTAGACAAGACATAATCAATACCGACCTTGGTGATCTATTAAGGCGAAAAAACCAGACAATTTACAATCTAATGTCAAATGCTACAGATGACACCTTTAGAGAATTAGACTTTCGTTGTCCGTCATGGTCATCAACAAAAGAGTTAAGAAATCTAACTGAATTACTGAAGAATCTCAAAGAAAATATAAAAATACTGCACAAACGCGATTATTTGGGCATTACCCCAAAAATTGAAGATGTTGCCTTGGTCAACAGGTGGATTCAGAAATATAATGTCAAGCATTTTTATCTACAAGTATTTTTTGACAAGGCATATATAATATCATTTAAAGATATTTTGGCACTGGTTTCAAACGATAACAATGATGGAAATAATTTTTCAATAGAAAGAGATGTAAAAAATCAAGGTAAAACTACGATCAAGATCAATGTGCAAATTGGAAAAGAAGTCATTGGAAAAATTGATATGCCTGAACATAAATCGGCTCTGAAAGAATTAGACAGGGGGCGTCTGCTTTTTTATGTCACTTTTGCAGGCGGCAAGGGATACCTTGATAATAAAATATTTCTAAGGGATGTTATTAATGCGTGAGTTAAAATATATAGCTGAAACTCCACTTAATCATAGGAAGGATTACGGTCAGTTTTTTACACCTATGTGCGTTGCTCGCCTCATGGTACAGTGGGTTTTAAAAGATAATCCAGAAACAGTATTAGACCCAGCGTTTGGCTTAGGCGTTTTTTATGATGAAGCAATAAAAATACCTTCAGGTAATCAAGTACATTTCATTGGATATGAGATTGATAGAAATATATTTGAGTTTCTCAATCGTAATGGTGACAGTCCTTATTTGAGAGTTATCAATAGTGATTACCTCGAAGCTGAAACTGAAAAATTTGACGGTATCATTTGTAATCCACCATATATGCGATTTCAGAAATTTCTTAAGCGTCATGATATATTACCAAAAATTGAAGAAAAAATAGGGAAGAAACTTATCGGTTACTCTAATATCTCTTCCGTATTCCTTGTCAAGTCTTTAAGAGAACTTAAAATCAATGGTAACTTGGCGTATATTATGCCTTTTGAGTTTTTTAATACTGGCTACGGAAAAGAAATCAAAAAAAGTCTCCTTGAAAATCATTTATTGAAGCAAATAATAATCTTTGACAATGAAAAAGAAATTTTCCCAGAGGCAACGACAACCGTTTGTGTGCTTCTTTGTAAAAATGACGGAAAAAAAGAAACCATTAAAATTTTACAGATCAAAAAAATTGATGAAATAGATAAAATAGCTGATATTAGTAAATTCTATCAGTGGGAAATCGAACCATCGAATTTACCATACAACCAAAAGTGGACACCTATTATTTCATCATTGTTCACTGAACAAGTATACCCAAATGGCTTCTGTAAGTTGTCCCTATACGGTACGTTTACGAGAGGTATTGCTACTGGCGCAAATGAATTTTTTGCGTTAAAAAAATCAAAAATTGAGCAACGGAAGTTGAGTGATAACAATATTTGTAAGTGTATTACAAAAAGCTCTCAAATCCGCAAAGCAGTATTTACTGAGCATGATTTTAATATACTATACAATGAGGATAAGCCAGTCCATTGTTTAGATGTAAAAGATCACGACAACTCTGAAATACGAAATTACATAAAAGAAGGCGAAAAATTGGGATACCATGGGAGGTATCTTACAAAAACAAGGAACACCTGGTACAAAATTGAAAAGAGAAAACCGGCTCCAATTTTATTCGGCGTCTTTAGCAGGGGCAGGTTAAAAGTAATACGCAATTTCACAACAGCAATAAATTTTACCTGCTTTCATTCCTTTTATCCAAATAAATTAGGACAACAATTTATTAATAAATTGTTTGTGTATTTGCTCAGTGATATTGGACAGGAAATAATAAAAATCAATAAACGAAGTTATGGTGATGAATTAGACAAGTTTGAACCAAGGGATTTGAATGATAGCTTATGTCCAAGCCAGAAACAATTTGAAATGATCAGTGATGAAGATGCTGAAGAAGTAATTAGTATTGCACAAAATGATCACCAAAAAGCAATTCTCATGAGTAATGCTCTGATCAAAAGACTTATGGACTCCCAACAATGCGCTGCACCGGACGGCAATTCCGCTGCGCTCCATAGTGCGATCACCGATCTTGTAGGGTGCGTTAATAAAATGTAACGCGCCTTATTTTGTTTTAACGCAAGTGATTGTCTCGGAGCAGATTCTAATCAGGTATAATGCCAGATAAGGCAGCAATTTAAGAAAATTTACAATCATGGTATTGCGTCAGATCTGCTCCGCTATATTAAAGAAAAGTTTCCCAAACAGGGCGATGCTATTTCGGTTTAGCTTGAGGGTGCGTTCCCCGAAGCCTTTGGGTTTTGCCAACCAGATTTGGACAGAACTATAATAACAATTGTACTTAACCATGTACAACTCTGATGAGCGTCAACATTGTCAACTTTAGTGAAGCCCAAAAAAACTTTAAATCTGTAATAGATACAGTAGCCAATGATAAAAACTGTACTTTCATTGTCAGAGGAGATACAGAAGATGTTGTTATCATGTCTAAAAGTTATTATGACAGTCTGATGGAAACAGTTTATCTCTTAAGATCTGCAGCTAATGCTCAACATTTGCAAGAAGCGATCGCAGAATATCAAGCAGGTAAAACACAAGAACATGATTTAATCGATGCGTAAGTTGGCTTGGGGTAGTAAAGCATGAAAAGATTATCTTTATTGGCAATCTCAGGACAAGAAAACCCTGAAAAGAATCAATCTGCTCATCCAAGATACTCTATCCAATCCCTTTGAAGGAATCGGTAAACCTGAACCCTTGAGAGAGAATTTGTCAGGTTTTTGGTCCCGTACGGATGAAGCTAATCGTCTTGTTTATGTTGTCGATGATCATTATCTAACAATTATTTCCTGTCGCTATCATTACCAAGATTAGTCATCGCTGTAGGGTGCGTTCCCCACGACAACTCCGAATTACTCCGCCAATAAATTCCTGGGAACGCACCAAGATTGGTTAGCGCTCTCCTTATATATTTATGTCATAATTATTTTTTATTCTGGTCAGCCTAAAAATTAGGTATCGGTTATGAACACATTTACTGCTGTTGTAGAAAAAGATTTTGATACTAATCTTTATGTGGGTTATGTCCCTGGTTTTCCCGGAGCAAATTCTCAAGGTGAAACTTTAGATGAATTACAGACAAATCTTTGTGAAGTGATAGAAATGCTCCTTGAGGATGAACAAACAAAATTTAAAACAGTATTTGTTGGTACACAGTAACCATCGGCAATATACCTGTTCTGAAACCACAGGAAGTGGTTCGTATCTTAGAAAATCTTGGCTTTGTTGAGGTACGTCAGAAAGGCTCCCATAAACAATTCTGTCCTGAAGATGGACGTGCAACTACTGTTCCATTTCCTAAACATGGCTTAAAGAAGAGAGAAGTGAGAGAATAGAGTAGAATGATCAGATGCTTCCATGCCTAGAAAAATCCGAGAGTTGAAAGCTCAAATTGTCCGTGAAGGATTTGTTTACTTACCCAAACGGGGCAAGGGTAGCCATGAACGTTGGAGACATCCTTTGATCGGAAAAACACTGACAATCCCGGGCAAAGATGGAGATGATGTCCCACTTTACCTAGAAAAACAACTGGCAAAACTACTGACTGAACTGAAAGAGTTGCGAGAGGATGGAGATTAATGAATAGATACAGCATGATTGTTCAGTGGTCTGATGAGGATCAGCTTTTCCTGGTAACGATCCCAGAGTTTTCTGATCTTGTCGTCATGCCTTGTACTCATGGCAAAACTCGTCAAGAGGCTATCCACAACGGAGAAGAAGTGATTGAAATGTACTTGGAAGCCTGGCGGACAGAAGGTGAAGCGATTCCCGAACCCAGAACAAGATCGGTCGCTTGATATTCCTGCTCGGTCCTGGGGCATAACAACGCCTCTGCACACCGACTGCCGAGAGTTAATCGGTGATGATGCTAGGGTTATGGCTCTTCTGGTTTCTGTGTGGAAACGAGGTCTATACTGATAGTTTATTTAACCAAATAGTCCTAAAAGTCTTTCCCAGTAAACATTTCACGATTTCATAAGCAAAAATTATCACACAAAGTCGAGAAGAGCCGGGTTATCTGCACAGTGAACAGCAATCAGTGAACTGAAAACCCACATCTGATCACTAATACCCTAAAACCCCAACACCCAAGCCCTGCTATACAATGGTTTTTGACTTGTTTTTTGGAAGGGAACGCTAAACTATGTATTCGATCGATATTACCCTGAAACTCTCCCCCATCCCCCTTTCCGTGCAGCGCAAGGAAGAAGCAGCAGCAGACGCTTTGTATCAAACAATTATTAACGCTATGCGATCGCCGAATCCGGAATTATTAGAATTAACCTGTGAAAAACAAACCGATAAAAAGGTGGCGGTTTTGAGCGATCAGATCAGTGCGGTGATTGTTTCACAAAAATCTGGGGCTGCCTCCACCGGTAGAGCGCCGGGGTTTGTCGCTTTAGCCACAGAATAAGTAGGTAGGTGTTAAAAGTTCTCATATCCCCCCTGCCCCCCTTATCAAGGGGGGTGCCGATAGGCGGGGGGATCCCCCCTGCCCCCCTTGATAAGGGGGGTGTCTGACAACTTTTAACGCGTACCTACTTAACTGATAACTGATAACTGATAACTGATAACTGAAAAGGCTGATAATTCATGACTATAAAAGTAACAGACCTCTGCTTTAGCTGGCCGAATGGGAAATCAGTATTAAATGGCTGCTCTTTGCAAGTTCCCAGAGGGGAATTTTGGATGTTGTTGGGGACAAATGGCAGCGGTAAATCAACCCTGCTGCGGCTCTTAGCGGGATTATTAAAACCTAGTCGCGGGGAGATAGAGATACCTAACCCCCTCGGTTTTGTTTTCCAAAATCCCGACCATCAGTTAGTTATGCCAACAGTGGGGGCAGATGTGGCTTTTGGGTTGGTATCCGAGGGTTTATCCACGCCGGCAATTCGGGCCCGGGTGCGGGAATCCCTAGGGGCGGTGAATTTATTAGAAATGGAAAAACGACCGATCTATGCTCTCAGTGGCGGACAAAAGCAAAGAATCGCCATTGCAGGTGCTTTAGCTCGTCATTGCGAGGTTTTGCTCTTTGATGAACCCACCGCCCTTTTGGATGGGGATACTCAGTTAGAATTAGTCTCTCAAGTGCAGAAATTGGTCAAAAACCGAGGGATTACAGCCCTTTGGGTGACGCACCGCCTTGATGAATTGGATTACAGCGATGGAGCATTTTTATTAGAGGGGGGCAAGGTAACGGATCGGGGAAATCCCCTAGAATTAAAAGCGAGATTATTGGCCAGTGCGGCGGGAGAATCCTAAATTTTTTGTTAATATCATTAAGATGCTGTTTTTTAGAACTGCCCTTAATGCCACACGAATTACTCTCAAAGCCATGCTTAATTCTTCTGATCGTTCCCTTCTGCTGGTTGACGGCTACAACGTCATCGGCGCTTGGCCGTCCCTGAAAAAAATTAGCGATCGCCAAGGTCTCGAACCAGCGCGAGACAAGTTAATTGAAACCCTAATCGGTTACACCCACCATCAGGGTTATCAAACCCAAATCGTCTTCGATTCCTACCTTCAAGATACCCCCGGCAGCCAAGAACGCTACACTAACCATTTATCGGTTTATTTTACCGCTCACGCTCAAACCGCCGACACCTATATCGAGAAAACCTGCGCTGATTTTTGGCACGATCGCGCCCCAGCTATCGGACGGATTATCGTCGCTACCTCTGATAATGCCCAAAAAATGACCGTTATGGGTTATGGGGCCCAGTGGATTTCCGCTCAACGTCTGGAAGTCGAGGTGGATTTAACCGGTCGTCGTCTGAGAAAATCCCAGAGTTCTTCTCAAAGTCCCAAAGGGCGTTTTTTATTCCATTCTCTCGATGCTCAGGTGCAACAGAAATTAGAGAAAATGCGCCACGGAATTAGTTATCAAAAACCTTGACAAATTACCCCAAATATGTATCGACAAAAATCCCCATTAGAGGCACAGGTAACTGTGTCTCTAAGCTTTTCAAGGTCAGTTGCGGTCTGGGGGATTTTGTCACAAGCTGGCCCCTCTAAACCACGGGTTTCACAGTTGCAATTCTGCTAAACCTAAATAATAAATTCCCGTGGGTGTCACTTGCAAGCGACAGGGTAAAACCTTGACTCCTTTAGCCACTGCTTGACGCAATAACTGCCCGTATTTAGCATCTTTACTATCCCCCGGAGCAAATCGGTCACAATCACCGCGATTGATAAAGTAGAGCATAATCGCTTCCGCTGCCGGCAATAAAGCCATTAATTCCTGTAAATGCTTCTGTCCTCGCGTGGTGACAGTATCGGGAAAAAGTGCCGTTTCTCCCTGATTCCAAGTGGTATTTTTGACCTCGATATAGGTGAGGGAATTATCACCATGGGTCAAAAGAAAATCAATTCTACTGCCGTTATTTTGACCGTAGGCCACTTCCGATCGCACTTCGGTGTCATTTTTGAGCAAATCGGGAAAAACTCCTGACAACAGGGCATTTTTCACCACCTGATTGGGAAGATTGGTATTAACTCCCACCCAAGTCTCCCCCAGTTGAATCATCTCCCAGGTATAAGCTAATTTTCGCTTCGGGTTATCACTACGAGAAAGATAAACCGGTTGACCCTCTACGCATACATCTGTCATCGGTCCGGTATTAGCGCAATGGGCCGTAATTAATTCTCCGTTGTCCAGTTGTATGTCGGCAAAAAAGCGTTTGTAACGTTTAATTAAAATACCCTTGACAAGAGAAGGGTAAGTGTGAACCAACAAGGAAGTCATCAAATTTTCGCCGAGGGATATCAAGGTAAAGAATAGCCTTTTTTTGGGAGCTTAACCTGAAGACAGGAAACCTTTCAGTTATCAGTAAACAGTAATCATACTTACAGCGTTTTCCCTAAAGATGAAGTCTAACCTAATTCCGCGACTGACTCCCCAAAACGAAAACTTCCTACCTCACCATTAAGATAACTGCTATATCGGTGATTCTTAAATTAGTACAAACGTACAAACAACCGCGTGTAAGCATCCCACCGAAAAACTAATGCGCTCCGGGGTTTGGGGGAGGCACTTCATCCCCCGACGGGTAGGGTTGATTCATGAATCAACCCTACCTTGAATCAACCCTACCTTGAATCAACCCTACCTTGAATCAACCCTACCTTGAATCAACCCTACGGGTTTGGGGGGTTCTACCCCCCAAAAACTTGGCTTGAGTAATAAAATCAGAAATAACGCCCAACTCTTAACGCCAAATGGACTAATCTTGAAATTGTCTAGCATGAAATTGAGCGTAACGACCATTAAGATTTAATAACTCCTCGTGATTACCCACCTCGATAATTTCACCCTTTTCTAAGACTAAAATACGGTTAGCTTTTCTGACAGTTGCTAATCGGTGAGCAATAACAAATACTGTGCGCTCCGTCATAATTCTTTCTAAAGCTTCCTGCACTAAAGCTTCCGATTCCGAATCGAGCGCGGAAGTCGCTTCATCTAAGATTAAAATTCTCGGATTAGATAAAACCGCTCGCGCGATGGCGATTCTTTGTCTTTGTCCACCCGATAAATTAACACCCCTTTCTCCCACATAGGTATAGTAACCCTGAGAAAGTTCACCGATAAATTGATGAGCGTTGGCAATTTTTGCCGCTTTTTCTACCTCTTGCAGATTAAAATCTACCTGGCCAAAAGCGATATTTTGGGCTATAGTGCCAGAAAAGAGAATATTTTCCTGCAAAACTACGCCAATTTGTCGCCGGAGACTTTTTAAAGTCACATCACGAATATCCACCCCATCGATTAAAATCTTGCCGGCAGTGGGGTCATAAAAACGCAATAAAAGATTAACTAAAGTGGTTTTTCCCGCTCCCGATGCTCCCACTAAAGCAATCATTTCCCCAGCGTGTGCAGTAAAATTAATATTTTTTAAAACCTGTCTGTCCTCATTGTAAGAAAAATTTACTTGACAATATTCAACTTCTTTGCTATGGGGTTGCAGATTGATCGCATTCGGTTTTTCGGTAATTGTTGGCAAAATAGCTAACAATTCAAAAATCCGATCCATGGAGGCTTGACCCTGTTTAAATTGATTATAATTACTGGTAATATGGGCGATAGGATCGATTAACATTGCCACCGCCGCCACATAACTAACAAAGTCAACACCAGTTAAATTCTTTTGGGAAATTTGCCAACCCGCAAGGAAGAATAAAAAGATAACTCCCATCGCTTGCAAAAATCCCACCACGACGTATTGTAAAGCTTTGGTGGATTCCGATAGGTATTGAGCGCGGCGATTTTCCTCCGCTTCTTGGGCAAAAAGCTCGGTTTGATAATCTTCAGCAGCGAAAGCTTGCACCACACGAATACCGCTAAAAACTTCGGTTAATAACGCAGAAAGATTAGATATTTTCGCTTGGGCGCGACGAGCATATTGTAATAATTTTTCACCAAAAAATCCCACCAAAACTCCCAACAAAGGAGCGATAATAATGACAGCGATCGTCAATTGCCAGTTAACAATAAACATATAGGCAAAGACGACAATTAACTGTAAGGCTGAGGGAATAAAATCATGGAAAAATTTATTAATTACTTCCCCAATGCGATCGATATCTTCCGTTAAACGATAGGATAAATCACCAGTTTTCGCCGTTTCAAAGTAATTTAAGCCGAGGGTTTGCAGGTGTGCATAAACTTTTTTTCTTAATTCGAGGGCAATTTTTAAAGAAGCTTTTGCCATCAGGGAATCTTGCCCATACTGAGACATTCCCCGCAGTAAAAAAACCACTGCCCCCACCCCCGAAAGTGTCGCCAATGCTTGCACATTTCCCTCACCGATATATCTGGCCATTTGTCCAGCTAACCAGGCTAAAATCGGCCAAAATACCGTAAATCCGATCGTACAGATGAACGCCAAAATAATTGTTTGGGTTTGGGGACGGAGATAGGGAATGAGGTTCCAATAACTAGAGCGAGATTTCAAAATAATTTAGCACCTTTAAATATTAAGTATTCCTGCAAAATTAATTTGCTAGTCGAGACAGTTATCAGTTATCAGTTATCAGTTATCAGTTATCAGTTATCAGTTATCAGTTATCAGATTTAAGTTTTAAGTTTTAAGTGAGCAGTATTAAATAGAAGTTTCCTACTGTCTTTTCACTGTTTACTGTTTACTGATCACTGATCACTGTTTAGGGACTCTTGCACTTTGGCCAGAGGTTAACTGAGAGGTATAATTAACCTTGCTTAGGTACTGAAGAAAAGGAGATTAACTAACAAATTTGCCTAAGGGGTTAATCGGGGTGTAGAGACGTTTTTAGTCCACGTCCCTACGATGTTTTCCAATAATACAAAGTTATTATGCGATTAAACCGCCACAGCTTGATTAATGTAGCCTAATTCCCTCAATTTGTTCCAGACTTTGGCGACACTTTCCTCTAAAGTCTCTAAATCAGTGCGACATTCCACTTCTGGGTTAAAAGGTGGTTCATAGGGATCATCAATTCCCGTAAAAGACTTGATTTCGCCAGCACGCGCTCTTTTATATAATCCTTTCACATCGCGCTCCTCACAGACGTTTAAGGGAGCATTAACAAAAACTTCGACAAAATTGCCGATTTTTCCCCGTACTTCCTCGCGAATCTCGCGATAGGGAGAAATAGCCGAAACTAGGACAATCACACCGTGACGGGTGAGCAAATTAGACACAAAACCAATGCGACGGATATTTTCATCGCGATCCTCTTTACTAAATCCTAAACCTTTGGTGAGGTTCGTCCGCACTATATCGCCATCGAGAACTTCAATGGAATAACCTTCAGCGATTAATTTTGCCTGTAATGCCTCGGTAATCGTGCTTTTCCCCGCACCGCTCAATCCTGTTAACCAAACCGTCACGCCGCGCTGTTTCATAGCAATCATTAATAATACTTAAATCCTGTTTAGCGTACCATATCTCAGTGATCAGTTACCAGTTACCAGTGATCAGATGGGAGTTTTCAGTTCACGGATTACTGATATAGTCATTTCAGATAAGTCTGATACACTCTAGACCGGTTAAACCCTTATGAACTCTGGCATTGATATTCTCAATCTTAATTGAAATGACTATAACTGCTTACTGATAACTGAACAACCCCCAACCTGATTGAAACAAACAACCTGTCACCACGATCATTGATAATGTATGTTGAGTTACTGTCTTTAATAAGGTAATGTTTAAAAAATTCCCCCCTCACACCCCGCTCATTCTTGGCTTAGGTTCTGGGGTTGCGCTTTTTACTCTCACCAGTCTCTTTCTCTTTCACCCGAAAATCCTCGCTTGGCTCGATCGCAATAGTGCTTCGGTTCCTAGCCAAGATCCTAACCAACCCTCTGCCGTGGTTGATAGCGCTTCCTTACCACAAACCGAGCGAGATGTCAAGTTAAAAGATGTTGCTGATGCCAATGCGCCCTCTTTAGAGCGTAGTCGCGCCCGCTATCTCTTGGCTATGGATTTATTGAGAAAATATGAAGGGGGTCCGGCTTTAAAACAATTAGAAGGCTTAGAAAAACAATATCCTGTCCTCGCTCCCCAGATTCTCCTCAAACAGGGACGCGCCCACGAATTAACCAACGATAGTGAAAAAGCGCAAGAAATTTGGCAAAAATTACTGGAAACCTATCCCCAATCGCCCGTAGTGGCGGAAGCTTACTACTCTTTGGGCAAATACGACCCCAGTTATCATGAGAAATTGCTTAAGGAATACCCCCGACACCCGCGTACTTTGGCTTTAATTCGCCAACGTCTTCAAGAAAATCCCGATCAATTTCCCTTATGGTTACAGTTAGCCAAGGCTAATCCTTTTGATCCTACCCTCAATCAGGCCCGCAATCGTTTGGTGAAAGACTACGCCGAGCAGTTAACTCCGGCGGATTGGGCAATGATTGGGGCAGGTTATTGGCAGTCGGGATTGTACGAAAAAGCCTATAAAGCCTATGCTAAAGCCACTCCTAGCCCCGAACAAGCCTATCGTTACGCCCGCGGGCTACAAATTGCCAAAAAACTGCCAGAAGCTCGCAGCGCTTACCAAAAATTAATTAAAACCTATCCCCAGGCCTCAGAAACCGGGTTAGGATTACTGCGACTCGCCCAAATTTCTCCTAACCGCGATGCTATAGCATATCTCGATCGCATTGTCAAGCAATTTCCCGATCGCGCTCCGGAAGCTTTGGAAGCGAAAGCCAAATTACTGGACTCAACTAATGCCCAGGCCGCTAGTCAAACATGGCAGACTCTGTTAAATAAATACCCAAAATCTGACGAAGCCGCCGATTATCGCTGGTTAATGGCCCAAAGAGCCGCTAAATCCGGCGATTACGCCAAGGCGTGGCAGTGGGCGCAGCCAATTGCGGTTAATAATCCCGATAGTCAAATTGCCCCGAAAGCGGCCTTTTGGGTGGGAAAATGGGCGCAAAAACTGGGCAAAAACCAAGAAGCAAAACAAGCTTTTACCTACACTATTTCTCGTCATCCCCATTCCTATTATGCTTGGCGCTCGGCGGTTTTATTAGGTTGGGACGTGGGGGATTTTACCACTGTCCGCTCCTATAATCCTACCACCGTCAAACCCGCCACCCGTAACGATACTCCCGCCGGTTCGGAAGCTTTCAAGGAACTATATCGCATTGGTGAAGATACGGACGCGTGGAATCTCTTCCAAGCAGAAATTGTTGATCCTTGGAATTTAACCGTTGACGAACAATTTAACCTCGGTGTCTATAAACTCTCTCGCAATCAAAATTTAGAAGGAATTAACCTGATTTGGCGCTTGCGAGAAAGAGATACCCCGGAGGAAAGGGAAGCATGGAAAGCCCTGCGACAAAATGATAAATACTGGCACGCTTTATTCCCTTTCCCCTACTACGATAGCATCCTGGAATGGTCAAAAGATAGACAATTAAATCCCCTGCTAGTGACGGCTTTAATCCGGCAAGAATCCCGCTTTGAAAAAGAAATTCGTTCTCCTGTGGGGGCAGTGGGATTAATGCAAATTATGCCCGATACCGGTAAATATATTGCGGGTAATACTGGCAATAAAAGTTATTCTTTAACTAATCCCGAAGATAACATTATGATGGGGACATGGTATCTCGATTATACCCATGGCAAATTCGCTGGAAATTCACTTTTTGCTGTGGCTAGTTATAACGCTGGACCGGGGGCAGTTTCTAAATGGAGACAGCGTTTCGATTTTAGCGATCCCGATGAATTTGTCGAGAATATTCCCTTTAGAGAAACTAAGGGTTATATAGAATCGGTGTTTGGTAATTATTGGAATTATCTCCAGATTTATAACCCCGAAATTCAAGAGCAAATGAAGAGAGTTGCTAACCCTTCCTAGGGGATTGATGGGGATGGGTAATTAACTCATTCCCTTAAAGTTATAATTAAATTGAAGATATATCCCCCCTTAATAAGGGGTGTGCCGATCCCCCCCTGCCCCCCTTGATAAGGGGGGTGCCGATAGGCGGGGGGATCCCCCTTAATAAGGGGGGCATCTGACAGTTTTTAACACCTAGCTACTTACTAACTTTTTTCCTAATTATGCAATCATTTAACTGGCAAACCGTTGATCGAGATTCTCCTTTTACTCGCCTAGATTTTCGGACAAAATTAACCATGATGATCGTGGTTACTCTCATCGCTTTTACTTGGGAAAGTCCCCTCGCTGGCGGTTTTCTAACTCTTATTGTCGCTTTAGCTTGTCTCTGGGCGGGGGTAAAATGGTCTTATCTTCTCACTATTTTAAAATTCATGGCTCCTTTTTATCTATTCTTATTAATTACCATGGGATTTTTTAATGTGGAACAGGTAAAAACTTTAACGGGAAAAACTGAATTAACTCCCTTATTAACTGTCGGTTCTACTAAAATGACTGTGGAGGGAACCCTCTACGGTTTAAATGTGATCTTTAAAACTCTCACGATGGTTTTAATTATTCCCCTCGCTATTTTTACCACCGATATAAATCAGATGATGGTGAGTTTAACTAAAGCCAGAATTCCCTACAAAATAGTCTTTATTTTTTCCTCTACCCTGCGTTTATTTCCTCTCCTAGTAGAAGAATCTCGCTCGATTATTTCTGCTCAAAGATTACGAGGATTAGCAATAGAAAAAATGGGTTGGCTGCAAAAAGGAAAAATTTATGCTTCCATCGCTGTACCTTTAATTTTAAACGCTATGGCTAAATCGCAAAAATTAGAGGTAGTTTTACAAGCTAAAGCTTTCTCTGGTGATCCCGATCGCACATTTTTACAGGAATCAATCTTAACCAATAAAGACTATTTATTAATTATTGGCTTTCTATTTTTATTGGTTTTGGCAATCATTCTCTATGTAAAATTCGGGGTGGGAAAATTTGCCTGGTTGTTTTAAGCTCAATCCCTATTGTATAGCTCGATCGATCTGAGTATATAAAGCTTCTAAATCCCCGGAATTGTCCAAAACAATATCAGCTAAGGCAATTTTTTCGGCTAAAGGCATTTGATTATTAATCCGAGCGATCGCTTGTTCTCTAGTTAAGTTATTTCTAGTCGTTAAGCGTTGAATTTGTTGCTCGAAACCGCATGAAACCACCCAAATCTCTGTGACTAAATGGGTTAATTTAGCTTCAAACAATAAAGGAACAGAAAAAACAACTATTGGGACTTCTAACTGCTCTAAATGCCGCTTAAAACATTCTCTAACGTAGGGATGAATCTGACTTTCTAACCAGATTTTTTCCTCGGGATTATTAAAAATAATCTCTCCTAACTGTTGGCGATTAAGGGAATTATCCTCAGTTTTAACTTTTCTGCCATAACGCACAAAAATTCTCTCTAAAATTTCCGAACCTTTTTCCACTGCTTCCCGGGCATAAATATCCGCATCAAGGACGGGAATTTTGTAGATATTTTCCAAATAATGAGAAACCGTGGATTTACCACAGGCTATTCCCCCTGTTAACCCGATAATTCTTCTCGACATAAATTATTAAATTGCTAATCTCAATTAAGGTGCGTTACGCGCTCGCTAACACACCCTAAAGTTATAAACTCTCTATCTGTCGTAAAACTCTTGCTTGTACTTGTTGATAGGCAGTTTCCACATCTCCTAAATCGCGACGAAAACGATCCTTATCGAGAATGCGCGCTTGGGCATCCTCTTGGGTTTTATCCCAGAGACGACAGGTATCGGGGCTAATTTCATCACCTAGATAAATTTTGCCCGTTTTATCAACTCCAAATTCTAACTTAAAATCGACGAGAATAATCTGGCACTTATCAAAAAATTCTTGTAGATATTGATTGATTTGCAGGGCTAAATCTCGTAACTGATTGACTTGCTCCTCGCTGGCAATATCAATCACTTTTATGCGATCGGGCGTTAACAAAGGATCGCCTAAAGCATCATCCTTGAGGTAAAATTCTACAAGAGGAAAAGGTAAAACTTTCCCCTCCTTTAATCCCGTTTGCTTGCACAAACTCCCGGCGGCGATATTTCTGACTACTACCTCCAAAGGAATAATTTTAATCGCCTTGACGCGCATTTCCCTAGAACTAGGGCGATCGATATAATGGGTAGGTATTCCTAGGGATTCTAACCATTGAAATAGGGCAGTGGAGACAGTACAGTTAATTTCCCCTTTACCGACAATTTGCCCGCGTTTTTGGGCATTAAAAGCGGTGGCATCGTCTTTGTAATAAGTGAGGAGAATATCGGGATCATCGGTTTGATAGAGAATTTTGGCCTTACCTTCATAGAGTTTTTCCATAGTTATCATCCTCGGCAATTGATAAACGAAAATCGATGGTTAATCAGATAGTGGCAGCAGCAAATTTTGGCGATCAACCTAGACAAAAAATCTCCATCATCAGGGGGATGATCGTTGAGAAAAAATAATGTATAATTGCTGCTTAAAGATAAATGCCAACATTTGACGATCGAACCTTAACCTATAACCAAAAAGTGTCACGATACCAGGGGTCAACTTTTGGCGAATCAGTCAAGTTTTTACTTAAATCCTCAATGATAGCCAACAATTGATATTATCTCCCATTACCATTACCGAAAAATCTAAAGAAATTCCGCACAATTACCCGCCGTCGCCCTATGAACCAGAGTCCTCCTAACGATGATAACCCGAATCTCCCCGATCGCCGCAAGGAGGATTTTCTCTATCCTCGCGCCCCCTACTATGGAGAATTTAAACCAGAAAACTTGCTATTTAACGCCAATTTACAGGAATTTGCCCAAAAAGTCAGTTTTATTTGTAATCTGGAAACGGGGGGCAAAATCAGTTCTCTAGAAGCCTACCAAAAAATTAAAGCCCTCTGGAAAGACTTAAAACAGAGCAAAAAAGGCCTAGGCATTGGGGAAAATCCCTTTCAAAAAGATGATGATACCTAAAGGAAAAAAATGCTGGGACAGAAATATTTTCTGCCCCATAGAATTAGATGAGCAAACGCTTAAAAATTACCGTGATTTTGGATGGCAGTTTCTAATTTTGCCACCACTTCCTCGACGCTAATTACTCCTAAATCGCCCGTGGCACGGGTGCGAATACTTAAACTATTACTTTCCATTTCTTTTGCCCCCACCACTGCCATCACGGGTATTTTTGCGGTTTCAGCATTGCGAATCATTTTACCCAAACGTTCGCCACTGGTATCGGTTTCGGCGCGAATTCCTAACAACTGCATTTTCACTGTCACCTCTTTAGCGTAATCCAATTGAGTATCACTAACCGGTAATAATCGTATCTGGACAGGGGCTAACCAAAGAGGAAAATCTCCCGCGTATTCTTCGATTAAAATACCGATTAAACGTTCCAAAGAACCAAAAGGTGCGCGATGAATCATCACTGGACGTTTACGATTACCATCTTCGGCAACGTATTCTAGTTCAAAACGTTCGGGTAAATTATAATCTACCTGTACCGTTCCTAACTGCCATTCTCTTTCGAGGGCATCTTGGAAAATAAAGTCTAATTTCGGACCATAAAAAGCCGCTTCTCCAGGAGCTTCAAAATAATCCATCCCCAAAGTTTGCACCGCTTTTCTAATCGCTGATTGTGCCTTTTCCCAAACTTCATCGGAACCGATATACTTATCCGATTCGGGGTCACGAAAACTCAATCGCGCCTTAAAATTCTTTAGTTGTAAACTCTTAAACACCGTCAAAATTAAATCAACAACGCTTAAAAATTCCTTGTCTAATTGTTCGGGAGTGACAAACAAATGGGAATCATCGACGGTAAAACCGCGAACTCTAGTTAATCCTCCCAATTCTCCCGATTGTTCGTAACGATAAACTGTCCCGAATTCTGCCAAACGCATCGGCAATTCCCGATAGGATCTCAAATCACTTTTATAGATTTGAATATGAAAAGGACAGTTCATCGGTTTGAGGACAAATCCTATTTCCTTACTAGCAGATTCCTCATCGTCTGCCATCATGGGAAACATATCTTCTTTGTACTTTTGCCAGTGACCGGAAATTTTAAACAAATCGACGCGAGCAATATGGGGAGTAACTACGGGTAAATAACCGCGTTTTAACTGTTCTTTTTTCAGAAAATCTTCTAACAAAGAACGAATTAAAGTTCCTTTCGGTGTCCATAAAGGCAACCCCGGCCCGACAGAATCAGAGAAAATAAATAAACCTAATTCTTTGCCTAATTTCCGATGGTCGCGTTTGAGTGCTTCTTCCTTACGGCGCTTGTATTCGGCTAATTGTTGGGGATTTTCCCATGCCGTGCCGTAAATGCGCTGTAATTGGGCTTTATTCTCATCCCCGCGCCAATAAGCACCCGCTACCGTCTCTAATTCGATCGCCTTAACGTCTAGTTCACTTGTATTATCTAGGTGCGGACCAGCGCACAAATCCCACCAAGCGTCCCCAAGATGATAGAGGGTGATGGGTTCTTGAATTCCCGCCAGAATTTCCAGCTTATAGGGTTCATTAATCGCTTTAATGCGCTTTTCCGCCTCTTCCCGAGAAACTTGCTCGCGAATCACCGGCAGTTTTTTATTGATAATTTTGACCATCTCTTTTTTGATGTCCTTGAGATCCTTATCGGTAAAAGGTTCCGGCACATCAAAATCGTAGTAAAATCCGGTTTCAGTCCAAGGCCCGATAGTAACTTGGGCTTGCGGGAATAATTTCTGCACCGCCATGGCCATAACATGGGAGGTGGTGTGACGAATGCGCTTGAGGTGGTCGGATTCGCTGGTTTTCGGTAGTTTAATCGGGGCTTGGTTATCCATATCTCTTCAATTTACACCTTCTCTATTCTCTATTTTAATGGTAAAAGGAGTCTTTAGTCAGGAAAAAAATCAGGATAGATATCAATGCCATTTCCCCCCATCTCTAACCTCTAACCCCTCATCTCTATTTCTCGATGAAACAACTAATTTTATCCTGTTTATTTTTGGGATTGGTTGCTTGTCATGCCTCGGTTAATACCACCGATAACCAAAAACCCAAGGTAATCTCCACTAGCACAATTATCGCCGATTTAACCGCACGAGTGGGCGGTGAAGAAATTGACCATCAAGACATTTTAAAACCAGGGGATGATCCCCACGTTTATGAACCGGTTCCCGCCGATAGTGTGGCTTTAGAAAAAGCCGATTTAATTCTCTATAACGGTTATAATCTCGAACCGGGGTTAATTAAAATGATCAATTCTACGGGAATTAAAGCTAAAAAAGTGGCCGTGGGGGAAGCAATCAAGCCGTTACAACTAGAAAAAGAGGGGCAGAAAGTACCCGATCCCCACGTTTGGGGTTCGGCGAAAAATGGGATAATTATGGTGGAAAAAATCCGAGATCAACTGATTAAATTAAGTCCCGAAGATAAAGAGATTTTTACCCAAAATGCCGCCCAATTAATCGCAGAATTAGAAAATCTTGATCGCTGGATTACTGCGGCTATTGAAACTATCCCCCCTTCCCAAAGACAATTAGTCACCACTCATGACGCTTTTCAGTATTATGCTCATGCCTACGGTTTAAAAGTTGCGGGAACTTTAATTGGCATTAGTACCGAAGAACAACCTAGCGCCCAAACGGTGAAAAATTTAGCCGATGCTATTAAAAATTTCCAGGTTCCTGCTATCTTTGCCGAGACTACTATTAATCCCGCTTTAATTACCACTGTAGCCGAAGAAGCGGGGGTGAAATTAGCACCACAACAATTATATTCTGATTCGATCGGCGCGGTGGGTACTAGGGGGGATAGTTATGTAAAAATGCTGAAAGAAAATACTCGATCGATCGTGGAATCTTTAGGGGGAAAAGTACCCGAATAAAAATAAATAATTAGGTGAAGTGGGGAAGTGGGGAATTTAGGTGATGGGGGTGTGTTACCCTAGGCTAACACCCCCGCAAGAGATGGTTATCTATTTCCCAAATCCTTTACCGTGATTGACAGCAGGTAAAATGAGACAACTGTTAATCTGTTCTTTTAGGGTTTCATGATCGAGATTTTGACCGATAAGAACTAGCTGATTTTTCGGAGTACCTTTCCATTCGTCATCTTCGAGAGTAAAACGTTTGCCACTGAGGTGAAAAATATGACGTTTAGGACTTTCATCAAACCAGAGAATACCCTTAGCGCGGAAAACGCTTTCCGGTAACTGATTATCGAGGAAATATTGGAACTTCCGAATCGAAAAAGGTTGGTCACTAGCAAAGGAAATAGAAGTAAATCCATCTACCTCTAAATGATTGGAATGGTCGTGATGATCATGATCATGATCGTGATCGTGGTGGTGATCATGATCGCAATGGTCGTGATCGTGGTCGTGGTGATGATGGTCGTGGTGTTCTTCCTCTGTGTCGAAATATTTATCCGATTCAAATAGTCCGACGCTGAGAATTAAGGGTAAAGGGACTTGACTTTTGCTAGTACGAAGAATTCTCGCTCCTTGCTTCATGTCCCGGATTCTTATTTCTAAAGAATCCACATCCGCTTCATCCACTAGATCGGTTTTATTGAGAACAATAATATCACCGTAGGTGATTTGACTTAAGGCCGCTTGCGAGTTGAATAAATCGAGACTAAAATTGGCACAATCCACCATAGTGACAATGGAATCTAAACGAGTCATTTCCCGTAATTCCGTTCCTAAAAAGGTTAAAGCTACTGGTAAAGGATCGGCTAATCCTGTGGTTTCTACGACTAAATAATCGATGTTTTCGGGACGTTCGAGAACTTTATAAACTGCTTGAATTAAATCCTCGTTAATCGTGCAGCAAATACAGCCATTATTTAATTCTACCATGCTGTCATCACTGCTGATAATCAGTTCATTATCGATACCGATTTCACCGAATTCATTGACAAGAACAGCAGTTTTTAATCCCTGTTGATTGCTGAGAATATGATTGAGTAGAGTAGTCTTACCACTACCAAGGAACCCAGTAATAATTGTTACCGGTAGCCCTTTTTTTGGCACTGACATCGTGTTAATAGCTTGTGATTCGACGGTTTGCATAATGATTTGGGGGTGAGTATTCTGTCACTAAAAAGCGATTTTTCGGGATGAGATAAGTAAGTGGTTTCAATTAAATTGAAGATAGATTTTGTCTTTGATCCCCCCTGCCCCCCTTGATAAGGGGGGTGCCGATAGGCGGGGGTATCCCCCCTTAATTCCCCCTTGATAAGGGGGGGGGATGTGACAATTTTTAACATCCACTTACTTAGCTAGTTTTTCTCGATCGAACAGTCTCCACTCGATCGCCGACTATTTTTATTGTAGATATTTTTGGACCACATCCCATCCTGTTAGGGTAACAAAAAGAAAACCCAGAAACAATAAAAGATTAGTGCCGATGTGGAGAGACCGCGCTAGAGGTGGATGAGTTGTAATGTTCAGGCCGCTAATTGCCGAAACAAAAACCAGAAAAACCACCGATAAACCCGCTATCAGGTGGGAAGAGTGACCTAAACTGCCATAATGACCGATTGTTCCCACTAATCCGATTCCCAGCAGAATTAAGACCAAAGTAACCATGATCAGGCCGCTGAGGAGATGAAAGGGTCTTAACCATTTTGGTCGAGATTGGCCCGCAAGTCGTCGATAACCCATGTTTACCCCCGAAACCGCTAGTAAAAAATAGGCAAAGAGGGTAAATCCCATCGACCAAGCGGCAATTTTCCATAACCAGAGAAAGGAAGGGAGATTCATAGGGGTGGGATTATTATTAGCAAGGAAAGGGACGACCGATCGTGTTAATTTAAGTTTACCGGACAAAAATCAGCAAGTTAGGGCTAATATGTCTCATCTCACCATCGACACAGAAAATAATCAGCGTCAACCCTTTGAGTTACCCGGGGCTAAACCCCATTATAACCCCGATCGACCCGGACAAGTTAATCATATTTTTCTCGATTTAATTATTGATATTCCTCAACAAAGTTTTCAGGGCAGCTGTCAGATTACCCTCACCCCCATTCGTCGGGGAATTAGCAGTTTAACTCTGGATGCGGTGGATATAAATATTGATTCTGTGTTCATTGAAGGTATCAGTCAACCCTTTGACTATGATCGTTTTCTGCTGACCATTCATCTGCTACAACCCACCACCGATAAACCGATTATCCTGACGATTAACTATCAGGTTAAGCAACCACAACGGGGGTTATATTTTATCGGCCCCGATGAATATTATCCCGATAAACCGATGCAAGTTTGGACCCAGGGAGAAGATGAAGATTCTCGCTTTTGGTTTCCCTGTTTTGATTACCCTGGCCAATTAACTACCTCCGAAATTCGGGTGAAAATTCCCCAACCCTATATCGCTATTTCTAACGGGGAATTAATCTCGGTGGCAACCGTTGGTGAGGACAGAATTTATCACTGGTCACAAAAGCAAATTCATCCCACCTATTTAATGACTCTTGCGGTGGGAGATTTTGCTGAATTATGCGACTCATGGAATGGTGTTCCTGTCACTTATTATGTGGAAAAAGGACGGGAAGAAGAGGGCCAAAGAAGTATGGGTAAAACTCCCCGCATGATCGAGTTTTTTAGCCAAAAGTTTGGTTATCCCTATCCCTATCCCAAATACGCGCAAGTTTGTGTAGATGATTTTATTTTTGGTGGGATGGAAAATACCTCCACCACAATTTTAACCGATCGCTGTTTAATTGATCAAAGAGCCAGCATCGATCATACTTGGACAGAAAGCTTAGTTGCCCATGAATTAGCTCATCAATGGTTCGGTGATTTAGTGGTAATTAAACACTGGTCTCACGCTTGGATTAAAGAGGGAATGGCCTCCTATTCTGAGGTTTTATGGACAGAATCGGAATACGGAAAAGCTGCTGGTAGTTATTATTTATTAGGGGAAGCAAGAAGTTATTTAGAAGAAGATACTTCCCGCTATCGTCGTCCGATTGTTACTCATGTTTATCGAGAAGCGATCGAACTTTATGATCGTCATCTCTACGAAAAAGGTGCTTGTGTTTATCACATGATCCGCTCTATTTTAGGGGAAGATTTATTCGGAAAAGCGATTCAGACTTTTGTGCGAGATAATGCCCATAAAACCGTGGAAACTGTGGACTTATTACGGGCGATCGAAAAAGCGACCGGGTACAATTTATTATTCCTTTTTGATCAGTACGTTTATCGCGGTGGTCATCCCGATTATAAGGTGGCCTACAGTTGGGACAATCAGAATAATTTAGCCCAATTAACTGTCACCCAAACCCAGGACGAAAAAGAACTATTCGACTTGAAAATTCCCGTCGCTTTTGCCTATCTCAACTCTGAGGATATTACCTACAATCTGCGGATTCACCAAAAAGAACAAAGTTTCTATTTTCCCCTAGCACAAAAGCCCGATTTTGTCAAGTTTGATCGGGGTAATAATTTCCTCAAAACCGTCACTCTTGAGTATCCCATCGGTGAATTAAAAGCGCAATTACAACAGGATCCCGATCCAATTTCCCGTATCTATGCAGCCATAGCCATTGCTAAAAAAGGCGGTTTAGAAGCGATCGAAGCTTTAGGGACATCCCTAGAAAATGAGCCTTTTTGGGGGGTGCGTGTGGAGGTGGCCAAACAGTTAGCAACTCTTGGTTTAGATCAGGCAGTTACTGCTTTAATTAAAGGTTTAAACGATGAAAAAGCACAAGTACGTCGGGCAGTTGTCGAGGGATTAAGTGAAATTAAAACCTTAGATAGTTATCACGCGCTTAAATCCCTACTAGAAGCTGGAGATGCTAGTTATTATGTGGAAGCGGCCGCGGCGCGAGGATTAGGCTCCATGGCCGTGGGACAATTGCAAAATAAAGAAGGGGAAATTATTGACCTGCTCAATCATATTTTACAGTCAAGAAAGGGGTGGAATGAGGTAGTAAGAGCGGGCGCAATTGGCGGTTTAAGCCAGTTAAAAACCTCCCCGGCGGCTTTGGAGTCAATTTTGACCTACACAGCTTTAGGCACGCCTCAACCCCTGAGATTAGGGGCTATTCGGGCCCTGGGAGCGATTTCTTCGGGACAAAGCACGGATAAATTAACCGTAATTTTGGAACGTTTAGAAACCATTGCCAAGGAAACTTTTTTCTTGACGCAAGTGGCAGTGTGTAACGCTTTAGGACAGATAGAAAATGCCAAAGCTATCGTTATTTTACAAGCTTTGAGCGATCAAACTCCCGATGGTCGTGTCCGTCGTGTAGCCGAGGAAGCAGTACAAAAAGTCCAGAAAAAATTGGGTTCCGAGAAAGCAATTCAGGAAATTCGCGAGGAATTAGAAAAAATGAAACAGGAAAATCAGGAACTTAAAAGTCGTTTGACCAAATTAGAGGCGAAAAATGGTTAGTTAACCTGAGTTATCAGTTATCAGTTATCAGTTATCAGTTGAGTAGGTAGGCGTTAAAAATTATCAGACACCCCCTTATCAAAGGGGGGATTAAGGGGGGATCCCCCCGCCTACCGGCACCCCCCTTATCAAGGGGGGCAGGGGGGATCGAACCTAAAATCCATTTTTAATTTAATTATAACCAGCTACTTATCAGTTATCTGTTTACTGTCTTGAGAGAACCATGGGATTAGGAGAAACAGACACCAGAGCCAAATTAATTGACCCCGTCCTGCATCAAAGAGGATGGACCGAGGATTGTCTCAAGCGAGAAGAAACCCCGGGGGCAATTCAAATTATCGATGGGGAAGCCGAACGCGCCAGGGGAAGGATCGATTATACCCTGCGAGTGGCCGTCAGTAGCGACAGCCAACCCTTAGCCGTCGCCCTAATAGAAGCAAAAAAGGAAGATGCGCCCCCCACTGAAGGCTTAGAACAGGTTAAACGCTATGCCAAAGGGTTAAATGTACCGTTTGTGTACTCCTGTAACGGTCATCTTTTTGTCGAACACGATCGCACGACGAATATAACTTCAGCCCCTCAGCCCCTCAGCCAATTTCCTACCCCGGCCGAACTGAGGGGGAGATACGAGCAGTATGTAGGCTTCAGCCTAGCAGAGGAGGTCGCCCGTCCCCTGCTGACTCCCTATAAGGGGGGAGAAGGAGGACGGCGTTACTACCAAGATGCTGCCATCCGCGCTGCTTTGGAAAAAATTGCCCGCTGCCAGCAAACAGGCTCCCCGGCGCGAGTCCTTCTAACCCTGGCAACGGGCGCGGGTAAGACTTTTATCGCCTGTAACCTACTGCGAAAGATAGCAGATGCCGGACAGTTGCGACGGGCGTTATTTGTCTGCGATCGCGATGAGTTGAGAACCCAGGGGGCGGCGGCTTTGCAAATTGCCTTCGGTTCCGATGCGGCGGAAGTAGAAAAGAACCAACCCCACAAGAATGCCCGTGTTTTAATTGCCACCTATCAAACCCTGAATGTGGACAAGGAAGAGGACATGGGGAATTTTTTAACCACCCATTACCCGGAAAATTATTTCAGCCATATGATCATCGATGAGTGTCACCGTTCCGCTTGGGGTAAGTGGTCGCAAGTTCTCACCCGCAACAGTGAGGCGGTACAGGTGGGGTTGACGGCAACTCCCCGGGAATTGGAGTTTACAGAAGACTCGCCCGAATCAGAAGCCGATAGACAAATCACCGCCGATAATATGGCCTATTTTGGCGAACCTGTCTTTGAATACGACATCGGACAAGGGATAGAGGATGGCTATCTTGCCGCCTGCGAAATTGTTAGGAGTGCCATCAACCTCGATGACACGGGCATTACAGTGGAGGAGGTCATCAGCAGAAATCCCCTTGATGCCAACACGGGACAGCCCATCCCAGAGGCAGAAATTAGGGAAATGTACGAGAAAACCAGTTATGAGCGGTTAATTTTGCTCCCTGACCGTGTGATGGCGATGACGAGGGATTTATTTAATCATTTCTTAACAACGGGGGAAGTGGAACAGAAAACGATTATCTTCTGTGTTAATGACCGCCATGCTGATGCTGTAGCCATTGAGATGAATAATCTCTATGCTCGTTGGTGTGCCGCTAAGGGGGAAAAGCCGAAGGATTATTATGCTTTCAAGTGTACGGCCAAATCTTCGGGTAATGACTATTTGCCGGATTTAAAGGGCAGTTCCCGTTCCCATTTTGTCGCGACGACGGTAGATCTTTTAACCACCGGCGTCGATGTCCCCAATGTGAGAAATATTGTCTTTTTTAAATATGTCAATTCTCCCATTAGTTTTTATCAAATGGTAGGGCGGGGGACGCGGTTGGATCTACCCACTAATAAGTTAATGTTTCGGGTGTATGACTACACTAATGCTACCCGTTTATTTGGGGAGAAGTTTCTCGATAAGTTAGCCACCAAAAAGGGGACGGCGGCGGAACCAAAGGAAAGGCAGCAACGCCTGGTTATCTCCGTTGAGGGGTTTGAGGTAAATATTACTCCGGTGGGGCGCTATATTCTGACGACGGTGGACGGAGAAACGAAACCGATAACGGTAGAAGAGTATCGAGAGAGGCTGGCGGAATCCTTGGTTAATCAGGTGACTAATTTGACTTTATTTCGTTCAATTTGGGTTCAGCCGGAGGAGCGGGGGAGGTTATTACAAATACTGCCCGATGGGGGGCGATCGGCAAGTATAATTAGGACACTAGATGAGTTGGAAGCTTGCGATTTATTTGATGTTTTGGGAGAGTTGGGTTATGGTTTGCACCGTCTGACTCGTTTGGAAAGGGCGGAAGCTTTTAGTTATAAACAGGAGGATTGGTTACGCGAAATGCCAGAAGAAACGGCGGCGACAGTGAGGGCGATCGCTTCTCAGTTTGCTAAGTCGGGGACGGAAGGATTAGAAAATAAGCTCATTTTTCAAGTGCCGGAAGTGACTAAGGCTGGGGGTTTGTCGGCGTTAAAGTTAGTAGGTAAACCCTCTGAGATCATACAGGAAACTAAGATAAGATTGTTTGCCGCTTAGGGTTTTTAATTTGGGATTGGTATTTGAATGTTTATGATTGGGCAAGGGAGTTATTATGAGTCAGGAAAATGATCGGCAGTTGCCCGATGGTTGGCAGTGGGTAAAGTTGGGGGATGTTTGTGAAATTATAAATGGATATGCTTTTAAAAGTAGTCAATTTACTACCGATGGCGTTCCTGTTATAAAAATGGGAAATATTAGCAAAGATTTTGCATTAAAGATAAACTTAAATCAACAAAGTTACATTGCAAAAAATATAGCTAATTTATACCAAGATTTTTATATTTATCCTAATGATTTACTGATTACATTAACCGATATGTCTCCATCAGGAGAATATCTAGGCACTGTTGCTATTTACAATTTAGCAAAACCAGCATTATTAAATCAGCGTGTGGGGAAATTTATCAATCTTGACCAAGAGATATTGGATAATAATTTTCTTTACTATACTTTACGTGTGGAAACGAGGTCTATACCGATAGAATATCCGCAAAATAGTCCTAAAAGTTTTGCCCAATAAGCACTTCAGGGTTCCATAAGCAAAAATTATCACACAAAGTCGAGAAGAGCCGATTTTAGAAAATATGCAACCCTTGACGATACAGGAAACTTACAAAAAAATACCAATCCCAAATACCTATATGAATATTTAATCCCCCTCCCACCCCTAAGCGAACAAAAGCGAATCGCCGCCATTCTTAATGAACAGATGGAAGCGGTAGAAAAGGCACGAAAAGCAACAGAAGCACAGTTAGAAGCTGCCAAGGCTTTACCTGCTGCCTATCTTCGGGCTGTTTTTGAAAGTGAGGAGGCTAATTCTTGGGAGAGGAGAAAGTTAGGGGATATTGCAAAATTAGAAAGAGGGAAATTTACCCCAAGACCTCGTAACGATCCTCGCTATTATGGAGGGGATTATCCGTGGATACAAACTGGAGAAGTAGAATCAGCTAATAAATATATTACGGCTTATAATACTACTTTAAATGCCGATGGTTTAGCAGTCAGTAAATTGTTCCCAAAAGGAACATTAGTAATAACTATAGCCGCTACCATTGGTGCTGTTGGTATTCTGGATTTTGATAGTTGTATGCCAGATAGCTTAGTTGGTATTACCCCATATTTGGAAGCAAGTAATACAGATTTTATCTATTACAGCTTGTTATTTATTAGGGAACATCTAAAATCGATAGCACCTCAAGTAGCACAGGCAAACTTAAAATTAAGTATACTTCAACCTTTAGAAATATCTCTGCCTAGCCTTGCCAAACAACAACAAATCGCCTCAACTCTAACCGAACAAATGCAAGAAGTGGAACGACTAAAACAGAACTTAAAAGAGCAACTCGACACCATCAATAAACTCCCCGCCGTCCTATTGCGCCGCGCCTTTAAGGGAGAATTATAGTTATGCAAACAATAGACATAGAAAAAACACAGCAAGCATGGACAAACTTAAACCAAATACTGTTCATACCTCGTACCGAATCAGAAGAAAATCGCTATTATTTTACTAAATGACAGAAAACCTAATTATCAAATATGACCCAACGGGAGACATTCTCTATATCAATAAATGCGCTCCCTATCCCGAACAAGAATCAGAAGAATTAGGAGATGATATTATTGTGAGAGTCAACCCCCAAACCGAAGAAATCGAAAACCTAGAAATCCTATTCTTTTCTCAAATACTGCAAGAAAAAAACGAACTCCAACTCCCCCTCATTGCCAATCTCCGCTTGGCAGGTTAGACAAATTAGGTAAACTCAATGGCTAAAAAAAACAGCAACGACAACGGTAAAACCTTCACCACCCAACAGGGACTTAACAGCTACATCAAAGGCATCTGCGACATCATGCGGCGTTCCAACTGTGCCGGTGCTTTACAGTACGTCCCCGAACTCAGTTGGCTACTGTTCCTCAAAATCCTTGACGACACCGAACAGCGAGAAGCGGAAGAAGCGGAAGCCGTGGGGGACTCTTTTGCCGATTCCATCCCCGAACCCTACCGTTGGCGAGATTGGGCGAACCCTGAAGGCAACCGCCGCCTTAACCTGCAAATGGGGGAAATGGGTCAATTTCTGCCCTTTGTCAATGAAGAAGTCATTCCCTACCTCAAAAGCCTCAAAAACAAACCCCAAGCCACCCCCCGCCAAAAAATTATCAGTGAGGTCATATCCAGTGTCGAACGAGTCCGCATCGACACCGAAACCAACCTGTTAGACATCCTCGATAAAATCCACGAAATCGACTACATTGACCCTACCCACATCTTCCCCATCTCCCAAGTTTACGAGGGATTGCTGTTGAAAATGGGAGAAAAAAACAACGATGGCGGTCAATTCTTTACCCCCCGGGAAGTCATCCGGGCAATGGTCAAAGCCATCACCCCCCAAGTAGGAGAAACCATCTATGACCCCTGCTGCGGCACGGGCGGATTCCTGGCCCAATCCTACGAATATATCCGCGATTTCCTAGCAGATGACATCACCCCCGAACAGCTAGAAACCGTCAAACTAAAAACCTTTTACGGAAGGGAAAAAGAGAACCTCATCTACCCCATTGCCCTCGCTAATTTAGTCCTACACGGCATCGATTACCCCCACCTCTGGCACGGCAACACCTTAAACCGAGAAGTCATCTATGGCGACCTGTTCCAAGATGCTCCGCCCCAGTTCGATATTATCCTCACTAACCCCCCCTTTGGCGGCAAAGAACACAGGACCGTACAGGCACAATTTGCCTATAAAACCAGTGCCACTCAAGTCCTATTTTTACAGCACGTTATCGATAGTTTGAAACCGGGGGGACGCTGCGGCATCGTCCTAGATGAAGGGGTGTTATTTCGCACCAATGAAAATGCTTTTGTCCAGAGCAAACGAAAACTATTAAACGACTGTAATCTCTGGTGTATCGTTAGTTTGCCCGCGGGGACTTTTGTGGCTGCCGGTGGGGGTGTTAAAGCTAACATCCTCTTTTTTACTAAAGGCAAACCCACTGAAAAAATCTGGTATTATGACCTGTCCGATGTCAAAGTTACCAAGCGCAAACCCCTGATGATGAATCACTTTCAGGAGTTTATAGAACTATTACCCAACCGAGAAGATAGTGAGAGGAGTTGGACAATCACCCGTGAAGAAATCGAAGCCAAAAACTTTGACCTCAAAGCTGTCAATCTTAACACCAAAGTAGATGAAGATAAAAGCACCGCCAAGGAATTGCTAGATTTTATTGAGGAGAAAGGTAAAGAAGTTGCTCTAACTCTATCAGTGCTGAGAAAGTGGGAGCGGTGAAGGTCACTTACAGCTTTATGAAAAATTTTTAATAAACCTAGAGTTTTTAAATTGAGTAATCGATAACTTTCTCACTTTTATTGTCAAAATCAGTGAGTAAGGTCGCTTTTCTCGGTTTTAAATGTACCGTTTGTTCTGGTTGTAACTGTAATTGCTTGTATTCCTCACGATTGAGATAAGCCACCACCATTTCCCCATCGGCTAACATTAATTCTACTTGTATTTCCCAGCCTAAATGAATAACTCTTTTTACCACTGCCCAACTATTCAAACCATCTTGTTCGGGCATAATTTCCAGGTCGTGGGGACGGATAAAAACGGTGGAATTATCACCCGGATGATGTCCATTTCCTAATCCCGCTAGATTAGGTAAGATATTCACTTCCCCAATAAATTGCATCACAAAAGCTGTGGCCGGATGATCGTAAATTTCGGCGGGAGAACCCACCTGTTCAATTTTACCATGATTCATCACGACAATCGTATCGGCTACTTCCATTGCTTCCTCTTGATCGTGGGTAACAAAAACACTGGTAACGTGAACTTCTTTATGTAAATTTCTCAGCCATACCCTTAATTCTTTTCTGACTTTTGCATCTAAAGCTCCAAAGGGTTCATCTAATAATAATACATTCGGTTGAATGGCTAAAGCGCGGGCTAAAGCTACTCGCTGCCGTTGTCCTCCCGATAATTGGGCGGGATAGCGATCGCCTAATCCTTGTAATTGAATTAATTCTAATAATTCCTCAACTTTTTTCTTAATTACTGGCGATTTTTGCTGGCGAATTTCTAGACCAAAAGCAATATTTTGACGAACAGTTAAATGTTTAAATAGGGCATAATGTTGAAAAACAAAGCCGATATTTCTCCGTCTAGGATCCACATGGGTGGTATCTTGTCCGTTAATGATAATCGCGCCACTGTCGGGAGTTTCTAATCCCGCAATTGAACGTAATAAGGTGGATTTTCCCGATCCCGATGGTCCGAGGAGGGCGACTAATTTACCTTCAGGAATGGTTAAACTGATATTATCTAAAGCCTGAAAATTGCCGAAACGTTTAGAAACTTGCTGGATGGTAATACTCATATTTTTAGGTTTTTTGTAGAACGTAGGTTGGGTTGAAGCATGAAACCCAACGCCCGCTCATATTTTTAGGTTAATTGTAGTTAGGTAGTGTGAATTTTGTGGGCGGTTTTACGTTCGAGAATTTCTTTGATAATTAAAGTAACTCCCGCTAGTAAGGCGAGAATAGCAGCCGCACTAAAAGCGGCAGGAGTTAGATAATTTTTATAGGCCTGTTCTACGAAAATTGGCAGGGTAGCAGTTCTCCCTAAAATACTGCCAGAAACCACAGAAACCGCCCCAAATTCTCCCATCGCCCGGGCATTAGTTAACAGCACTCCGTACATCAATCCCCAACGAATATTGGGTAAAGTTATGCGCCAGAAAATCTGCCAATCACTTGCCCCTAAAGTGCGCCCCGCTTCCTCTTGTTCTAAGCCAATTTCTTCTAAGACTGGGATAACTTCTCTAGCGACAAAAGGCATAGTAACAAATATAGTTGCTAATACCATTCCGGGTAAAGCAAAAAGTATTTTTATATCGAAAAATTCTAGGAAAGAACCTAACCAACCATTGCGCCCATAGAGCAGTACAATCATTAAACCCGCTACCACGGGAGAAACGGCAAAAGGTAAGTCAATTAAACTAATTAATAAAGTTTTGCCACGAAATTGATTGCGAGCAATTACCCAAGCTGCACAAAGTCCAAAAATTGTGTTTAAAGGTACAGTAATTAGGGCAATAATTACTGTTAATTTCACCGCTTCGATAAAGTCAGAAGTTCCCGCCGCTTCTAAAAAAGCTTGGAATCCATTGCGAAAAGCATAGTAAAATACTGCCGCTGCTGGAATAAATAATAATAGTGCCAGATAAACAAGGGCGATGATAATTAGTAGGGGTTTGTAATCCCACTCTTTCGGTTTAGTTGATTTTTTTAGACTCAGCATTTTTGATCTGTCTCCAGTTATACCCTAATATTTTTTACTCTTTACTTAACTCTGTATTTTTGCCCCCATTGCTGCAGGAAATTAATTACTACTAACATGAACAAAGAAACCAGTAATAAAACCATGCCGATTACTGTCGCACCTGTGTAATCATATTCCTCTAGTCTTTGGAAGATTAAAACTGGGGCAATTAAATCCTTAAAGGGAATATTAGATGAGATAATAACTACGGAACCATATTCACCGATCGCTCTGGCAAAACCGAGGGCAACTCCTGTTAAAATAGCGGGTAGTATTGTGGGAAAAATAACTCGCCAGAAGATTTGCCAAGAGGAAGCGCCGAGGGATAAAGCCGCTTCTTCTACTTCTTTTTCCATTTCCTGTAAAACTGGCTGTAAGGTGCGGACAATGAAGGGTAAAGCGATAAATAACATCGCCACAAAAACCCCTAAAATGGTAAAGGATATCTTAATGCCAAAGGGGGCAAAAAATTGACCGAGCCAACCGTTATCACTGTAAACTGTGGCTAGGACTAAACCGGCAACAGAAGTGGGTAAAGCAAAGGGCAAATCTACACAAGCATCGACAATTTTTTTACCCGGGAATCGATACCGCACTAACACCCAAGCGATAATAGTGCCAAAAACTCCGTCAATTAATCCGGCAATTAAGGAAGTAAAAAAAGTGACTTGGTAAGCGGATAAAGAAATCGGTAAAGTGGCAATGCGCCAAAATTCGGCAAAACCAAGAGTTAGGGATTTAGCAAATAGTGCCGCCGCCGGTAAAACCAACAAAACCACTAGATAACTAATGGTAATTACCCAAGGAATAGAAACTTTTTTCAGGGGTTGACTGGGAGATAAAGATAATTGTGGGTTAGCCATTGTTTATTATTGCTAGAGATTACCAATTGTCCGCTTCTTCAAGAACTTGTGCTGAATCATACCAAACTTCTACATCTAAATCTGCCAGATAGGAAAGGGCATTTTCTATCCCTTGGGAGTTGCCTTGCAGTTGTAGATCGAACCAGCCATCTTGATTATTATTTGCCGCTAACAAAGCGGAAAATATATTCACTTTTAGACCAGGAAAAGACCCCAAACGTGCTATAATCGGCTCGTTAACATATTGTTTGGGAATCCGAATTTTTATTCTTCGGGAAGTGGGGCGATCAAGTCCTGATTGATCGAGATGTAAGTCACTTTGGGGATGATTAATAGTTTGCCATTGAGGTTGATTATCCATGGTTTTTCTCCTTTAAGATTTACCAGCTTTAGTCAGAATTTTATCGAACAAGCCTCCATCATCAAAAAATTGCTTTTGTACCTGATCCCAACCGCCTAAATCCTGCACGGTAAAGAGATTTTTTATCTGAGGAAATTTACTCTCAAACTCTTTAACTATAGTCGGTTCAACGGGACGAAAACCAACTTTAGCAAATTCTCTTTGTGCCTCTGGGGTAAATAAAAACTGCACAAAAGCTTCGGCCACTTTTCTCGTACCCTTTTTATCCACATTGGCATCAACAACCGCCACGGGATTATCAATAGAAATATTATAATCGGTGGGAACAGTATAAGCTAACTTCTCACCTTTTTGGTTAGCGAGAATCATCTCGTTTTCGTAATTAATTAGCACATTTCCCTGACCTTGTTTAAAAAATACATCACTAGATTCGCGAGCATCTCTAGGTAAAACTGGCGCATTTTTAAACACTTTTTCGACAAAAGTTTCCGCCGCTTGTTCACTGCCTCCCGCTTGCGTCACCGAACCCCAAAGAGCGAGAAAATTCCAGCGCGCTCCGCCGGAAGTCTTGGGATTAGCGGTAATAACTTTAATATTATCCTTGGCTAAATCTGACCATTGATTAATTTTAATATTGGCATCACGAGGAACAAAAGCCACCACAGATTTATGAACAATAGAGTCATTAGGAGCTTCTTTTTCCCAACCGGGTTGAATTAATCCCGCTTGCTCAATTTTCTTGGTATCCAAAGCTAAAGCCAACGCTACCACATCCGCTTCTAAACCATCGATAACGGCGCGAGTTTGGGAACCGGAACCACCATAACTCTGTTCAAAAGTTACTTTTTGCCCCGTTTTTTGTTGCCATTCCTCGACAAATTTGGGAATGATTTTTTCGTAGGCGCTTTGGGTAACAGCATAGGAAACAAGCGTCACAGTCACGGGTTTTTGGCTGTCATTGCCGCTATTGGTGGGGGATGAGGTACAAGATGCCAGCATTCCTCCCGTCAAGACAGTTGCCATGAGTAGGGATAAACAAGACTGGGATGACTGCATCGGCGGCACTCCTAAGCTTTACTCTGAGGTTGTATCTGTTTTCAGGTCTGCTTTAATCTTACAGCACAGGAAATAAAATTTCAATACATTTATAAAACAAATTGGGAATAAGGCGATAACAAGGGAAACTGTGAGAAGATAAAATCATTGCTACATCTAGGTTTGAGACTATGGGCAAGAGCGTCAAGGCCAAAAAAACAACCCTCCTACAACAACTGATTAACCAGAGTTTTCTCTTTCGCGGACTAGAGGAAGCTTGGTTAAGTCAGTATCTCGATGCCGACAATCTCAAGCTAGAGACGCTATTTTCCAATCGTCCCGTCTATACGGCTTTTCTACCCGATGAATTTCTAGATGTTTTGTATGTGATTTTGGATGAGGGTGTAATCGTCGTCCGCAGCACTCCCCTCGACCGGATTATTGCCATTACCTACCCCGGTGGCTGTTTTGGTATGAGGAGTTTACCCTTTAGTTATGGTTTAGCCAGTCGCGCTTTTCCCTGTTTGGTGGAATCCTATAAAACTACCCACGTCCTGAAAATTCCCTTATCGGCACTAGAAAAGATTTACAACGATAACGAAAGTTTTCGTCAACGGTACTGTTTTTTATTTGAATTACAGCAAAAATTCGAGTATCATCTGCTTAATTGCAGTAGCTATCCACCCCAAGCTGTAGCCACTTTACTGAGAGCTTTAATCTATCAAGAAAGAGAATTAGGCAGTCAACCGAGTGCCGAAAATATCTATACTTTTGATTTATCCGTCGATGTGATTGCTCGCGCTTGTCAACTCAATCAACGCACCGTCGAACAGGTATTAAAAGGATTGCAAACCGTGGGATTAATTGCCTCAGAATCGACGGGGGATTTAATTCGGGTACTGGATGCCGAGGGTTTAAAAGAAGTTTACAGTGCCACCAGAGATAAAGTTAATTGGTGGCCCCTAAGATAAGTAGGTTTGGCCCTATTTATTATTGCCATTGACAGCGCTTTAAGGCATCTTCGGCAGCCGCTTTGGTGGCATCCTGTTTCCGTTTACCTTTACCTGTACCGTAGAGAAGGTTATTAACCCGCACTTCAGCAGTAAATTCCCTAGCGTGGGGCGGTCCTGTAACATCAATGATCGCATATTCTGGATTAGAGGCGAAATTAGCCAGCGCCCACTGTTGAAAGAGATTTTTGGCATCGATAAAAGATGGCGATTCCGATTGTTGAGAGACTAAATGAAAGGCAACAGGGATAAAAAGCCCGTGCAGATAGTTTTTAACCGCATTTAACCCCGAATCTAGATAATAAGCCCCAATTATCGCTTCAAAAGTGTCCGCTAATAGGGTAGGATTCGATCGCCCCCGATCTTTAATTGCCCCCTTACCCAAACGCATTAACTCCCCCAGGCCGATTTCAATGCCCAATTGCGCTAATTGTTCTTCTTTGACCAAATTTGACCGCAAACGAGTTAATTCGGCCTCGTTCATGGCGGGATATTTTTGATACAATAGTTCGCCCACCAAAAAAGCCAAAATCGCATCGCCCAAAAATTCTAGGCGCTCGTTATTTTCCGTCAATTCCGACTGTTCATTGACATAGGAACGATGGGTTAAAGCTTGGGTGAGAAGGAGAGCATTTTGAAAAGGAGGCAAACAAGACATTACAGAAATGATCAAGTCAAGAGCATTTCTTATCTTAATCTGACCCCACCCCGAATAGATGAGACGAACGATCCTTTTTTTACGGTTTTTTCCGGCTAGTTTAGGCATAATCTCCCAAATCTTTTCACCAGAAAACCTATCCGCTGCTATTCTTGCCCTAAGTAGGGAGGCACAATTATTTGTAGGATGGGTTAGCGGTAGCGTAACCCATGCGGGCGTTGGGTTTCATGCTTCAACCCAACCTACGTTCATCTGTTTTTTCCGGCTAGTTTAGGCATAATCTCCCAAATCTTCCCACCGGAAAACCTATCCGCTCCCATTCTTGCCCTAGGTATCCTGGGGATGTGTATGGAACAGGCACGCATGGCGGCGGTGGACTTGGCAGAAATTGCCCAATTTCAGCAAAAAATCAGCGATCCTCGCCTCGATCGCTTTTTTATTGTCACAGTTAGTACAATTGTTTTAGAATTATCGGGCTTTTATTTGGCCGTCCTCTGGATAGGATGGGGGGCCTTAATAGTTTTAGTTAGTCAAATTTGGTTTCATTGTTTAGCCAAAATTCAACTGCAGCCAACCACGGAAAAAATTATTGACTATGGCATAGTGCCACGTTTACCCATACTACTCGCCGACTATATGGATGGTCTGGAGTACTTCAATGGCAAACTAATTAGCAACCGCTGCGATGCCTGCGGTGTCTATGATATTTACGATACTAATGGCAATCTCCTGCAAGCAGCTTTCATTACTGCTCCAGCTGCTGCAACTGGTATTGCCTACGATGGTACCGATTTTTACGTCTCAAATGTCTATAACTCATCAATTGGAGTTTATGATGGGGTACTAGGGACACTGAAATCGACTATCAACTTGATTCCCAAGACACCAGGGGACACCTTCTTGATTGAGGCTCTTTCTGTAGATTACCTTCAGCGTCCTGATACAGGGCGTGTTCCTGAGCCAGCTTCCGTCTTAGGCTTACTTGCCATCGGTGTTTTGGGTGCAGGTTCGGCTTTGACGCGCAAATTATTAAAGTAGGAATCTGACTCAGAAATTCGCTACTTAAAAATCGATCACTAAAAGCGATCGCACTCAATCAATGCAGTGCGATCTTTTTGAACGTCAGTCCTCAGCCTTGAGAGACTTTGTACCTCACCAGTCTGAAAATTGTATAATATAGAATCCCGATTACTTTTCATCTGTGGCAGTTCCGTCATGACTAGAGCGACAGAAACAGCGACCCTAACATTATACGAAGAAGATTTTTATCTCTGGCTAAAAACCACGGCAGAACAATTAAAAAAAGGCCAGTTTGCCGAGGTGGATTTAGACAACTTAATTGAGGAGATTGAATCGATGGGGAGAAGTGAAAGACACGCGCTCAAAAGTCTTTTAACTCGTCTCCTAGAACATTTACTCAAATTAACTTACTGGCAATCGGAAAGAGACCGGAATGGCAATCATTGGAATGGAGAAATCAATAATTTTCGGGCAGAAATTCAAGATTTACTGGAGGATAGCCCTAGTTTAAAGCCCTATCTTCGGGAGATTTTTGAGCCATCCTACCATACAGCTTTAGAGGCCGTCCGGAAAAAAATGGGTTTATCCCCTGGCGGTTTACCCAGTCAGATAATTTTTAATCTCGAACAGGTTTTAGATAATCAATGGCTGCCGATCGATTGGGAATAAACTATTGACTATCTAAATCACTCCTTAAATCGCTAAACAGTCATCAGTGAACTGAAAACTCAAATCTGATAACCGATACTAAATCCGTTGAGTATAGGATACTTATGAGGACAGGCACTCATGCAAGAGGCAAAAGGCAAAAGAGGGAATAGATAATCAGTTTTTAATAACTGGATTTAGTATGATAACTGATCACTGATAACTGATAACTGATCACTGATAACTGATCACTGATCACTGATAACTGATCACTGATAACTGATAACTGATAACTGATAACTGATCACTGATAACTGATCACTGATAACTGATCACTGATAACTGATCACTGATAACTGATCACTGATCACTGATAACTGATAACTGATAACTGATAACTGATAACTGATAACTGATAACTGATAACTGATAACTGATAACTGATCTAGTTTTACTCAACCAATTTCTTCAGCAGGGCATCCACTTCCTCCAGGCCGGATTGATTATTTTTCAGCACATAAACCGCTCGCGCTTGCTTAAAAGCTTCCTCCGCCTCTCTTTTTCGTCCCCGCCCCGCGTAGGCCCGACCGAGATTAAGATAGACATCGGCGTTATTGGGGGCAATTTTGGCCAAATCTTGATAGGCGATAATTGCTGCAAGATAATCTTTTCTGGCCAGATGGATGCGACCGATTCCCGCTTGTGCTTCCAACGATTGGGGTTGTAGGAAAACAGCCCGACGATAAAAGGGAAGAGCCTCGTCAAAACGCTCTTGTTTTTCAAGTAAAATCCCTATTTTTAGCTGAATTAAAAAATTTCCGGCACTTTGTCGCTCTATTTCTTTTAAAATTTGGGTTCCGCCATTTAAATCGCCCTGTTTAAGCAAAAGGCTGGCCAGTTGCAATCTTAATTCACTATTGTTAGGGAATCTTTGCAGGGATTTTTGGAGAAAATCGAGGGCTTCGCTGGTTTTATTCTGTTCAATCAAAGCCTTACCCATGATTTCGTGGGCTTGCTGATTATTGGGGTCGAGAGCTAAAACCCATTGGTAAACTTCGCCCGCTTTTGCATAGTTTTTTTGCCGTAATAATACCACCCCTAAACCGAGGTAGTGTTGGACGTTTTTCGGTTCTATTTGGATAGCGTAGTAGTAAGCGGTGGCTGCATTGTCATAATCGCCGATATTAGCCAAACTATAACCGAGAGCATGGAAAAAGTCGGGATTACTCGGATCGAGACTTAAAGCTTTTTGGTATGCTTGGGCGGCGGCGTTATAATCCCCTTGCCGCGTTTGTAAAAAGCCAATCCCAGAGAAAATTTTGGCATTATTGCCATCAAGGGCGGCAGCCCGCTCGTAAATGGCTATAGCTTCCCCATAATTGCCATTTTTGACTAATTGCCGCGCTTGACGCAGTAGTTCGTTAACCTCTGAATCCTTGCTCACGATTGCCCCTGCGGGATTATCGGCGATCGCAATTGAGGGGGAAAAACAGCCCCCCGCGAGAAGACCGACGAGCAAGATTAAACGGGTAAATTGTTCCATCGCTTTACCTTTGTTAACGATTCTTAATTAAATTTTATTGTAAATAGTATTGACAAAAATCAACTATTCTGCATCACCCTTGAACGAGATTATTGCGGGCCTCTTGGGCGACTTGGGCGCTCTTGTCGCCGGTTAACTGGGTCAAAACAGCGATCGCATCTTGCCCCCCTAAGCGGCCTAAAGCTTGAGCGAGACGATAGCGCAGTTGCCAGTCATCATCATTAGCCAAGGGAACGAGTAAAGAGACGGCGCGAGGGTCGCCTAGTTCCCCAAAAGCACTGACGGCGGCCGTTTTTACCAATTCATTATCGGAGTTAAGGGCGATTTCCAGCAGTTCAAAGCCCCGGGGTTCCCCCAATTCGCCCAAAGCGGCCACAATGCTAAATTGAATTAACCAGTCGGAGGATTGTTGATAGACAGCCACCAGATCATCGTAGGCTGCCGTTAATTTTAACCCCCCGATCGCATCGGCCGCGGCCGCTTTCACATCTGCTTCCGGATCATGCAACAAACGATCGCGTAGAATAGTTAAGGCCAGATCAGGATTCTGACGACCGAGGATATCTAACTGACTTACCGCCGAATAACGCACCCTAGCGTTACTATCGTTAATCAAAGGCTGTAACATCTCGAAGGCGATTTCTGGGGCTAAATAACGCAGTTGATTAACTCCCGATAAGCGATCGCCATAATCATTGGAATCGAGCAGCCGTTGCACGGATTCAGGGGAATAATTCATAATTTGATGACACCCTTAACAATTGGACTGGTATTAATTGTCCCATGAATAGTTATCGAATCCTGACTATCTTGATCATCTTTAGTTCCCCGGTTTTTTGGGGCTGTAGTCCCCCCTCTCCTATTAAAAAAGAACCGACGGCTAAGATAATCATTTCTCCTTCTCCCAGTCCGATTATTTCCGCATCAGACATTAAAGCTGCTAATCGTTATCGTCAATTGGGATTACAGTATCGTCAACAGGGAGATTTTGTCAAAAGTATTGAGGCTTTAAAAAAATCGGTACAGTTAAACCCCAATCATCTAGACGGGAGAGTAATTTTAGGTTGGACACAACACCTCGCTAAACAACCTTTAGCGGCACAAACAACCCTAGAGGAAACGATTAAAATTGCTCCCGATCATGTGGCTGCTTATAATGCTTTAGGAATTGTTTATCTTGTCGGTGGTCATCTTGAAAAAGCCGTAGTCACTCATACTAAAGCCGCTAATTTAAAACCCGATAATGAAATCGCCTACTATAATTTATCCCTCGCCTATCATCGCCTCAAAGATTTTGATTCAGCTATTAATAACGCTAAAAAAGCAGTTAAATTAGAGCCAAATAATCCCCATCCTCTTGTGGCTTTGGCAATGATTTATTTAGATAAAGGTGATAGTAAAAAAGCGCAGGATACCTATAGAAAGGCTAGGAATTTAGACAGTCGTTATCGACAAAAATGGTTTCTGGCACACCTGAAGGAAGCTGGTTTTAGTCAGGAGCAAATTAAATTAGTCGAAAAGTTACTATCCCAGATTTAAAATTATTATTTCCCCTTAAGATGCCTGTCGATGTCCCAGTTTTAGGAAAATAGTTTCTAAATCTTCGCGGCAAGTATAAAACTCGCTTAAGTTCAGACCAGAAACGACTAAAGATTTCAACAATTCGGCACTATCTTCTAGGGTTCCCGTAAATTTAACCCGGAGAGTATTAGTATTAATAATTCTTTGCCAACTTTCCACAAAAACACATTGCTTAAGAGCGGTTTCTAAGGCTTCTAAATTGCCTAGAGTCGTAATCTGCAAGTATTGACCGGCTAGACGTTGATTTAATTCCTCTAAAGAGGTACTTTCCACTAGATAACCTAATTCCATTATACCCACAGAACTACAAAGTTCCGCTAAATCACTAAGGACATGGGAAGAAATTAAAATAGTCATACCTGCCGATTGTAAGACTTTAATAATCTCACGAAATTGTAGGCGAGCGATCGGGTCTAATCCAGAAACTGGTTCATCGAGAAGTAAAATTAAAGGTTCATGAATAATCGTTCGGGCTAAACTTAAACGTTGTTTCATCCCCCGGGACAAAGTAGCGATCAAATTATGGCTTTTATTGGTTAATTGTACCAGTTCTAGAACCTCATAAATGCGGCGATGACGTTGGGAGCGAGGGATATGATAAAGACGGGCAAAATAATCCAGATAATTCCAGACATTTAGGTCATCGTAGAGGGGAAAATTATCGGGTAGATAACCTAAATTTCTTTTCAGACGGGGATTACTCTCATCTCTTAAAAGACGTTCTCCGTGCAGATATATTTCTCCCGTTGTCGGTTCTTCCGCTGCCGCTAACATCCTAATTAAAGTGGTTTTTCCCGCTCCATTTGGACCGATTAACCCGTAAACTTCCCCCGCTTCAATCTGTAAATCCACTTGATTAACAGCCCCATGGCGGTCAAATTGTTTGGTTAAACCAACGGTAGCAATGGCTAATTCGGGTGTGTTCATAAAGTTTTAGTAGTGGGATTGCTGACAAACTGGCCACCACATTCTTAACATTAACGTTTGGGTTTCCCCTTATCAATAGAACCATTCTTGATGGTATGGTGAGAACCACAACTAGGACAAGGCAATACAGGCGCAGAGGTGATTTTGTTCTGTGTTACACTGATATTTGAGTAAGTCGGACACGAACCACAAAAAGATATTGATCAGAAAACTCATCATCAAGCTAGAGGTTTAAAGTCTGATGTGAGCCGATTATAGCAATTTCCATAGTTGTGAGGTACAGAGTCTTAGGTTTTGAGGAGTCAGGAGTCAGGAGTCAGGAGATAGGAGATTATTTTATTTATTCTCCCTACACCCTACACCCCACACCCCACACCCTACACCCCACACCCCACACCCCACACCCCACACCCTACACCCTACACCCTACACCCTACACCCTGCCCCCAGGAAAAACTTTTTCAGCAAACCCTAATTATCTGATGATTGCTGGATTTAATACCATGTATAGACGAGAATTACTGCAATTTATTGGCTCTCACGCTCTTTTTGGGGCTATTAATCCAGAATTTACTTGGAATTATCAAAATATTGACCATTGGGGCGAATTATCAAGGAATTATCGTCTCTGCACCACGGGAAAGCAACAAACACCGATCGATCTGAGTATAGTGACTGAAAAAGAGCTATACCACCCCACTTTTAATTATCGTCCTGTACCCCTAAAAATTCGCCATAACGGTCGTACAATCTTGGTTCAGACCGAAAAAGGTGGAAATATGAGGTTTCACGGCGAAAACTGGGATTTATTGCAGTTTCATTTTCATCACCCCAGCGAACATCAGATTAAAGGTCAGTCTTTCCCTCTAGAAATTCATTTAGTGCATCGAAATGGGAGAGGAAATTTAGCAGTTGTGGGTATCTTAGCCGAAATTGGCGCAAATAATCCCTATTTACAAACCATTTGGGCTTATTTGCCCCAAGAACCTTCTCCTGAAATGATTATCCCCGATACTTGGGTCAATGCCGGGCTTTTACTGCCAGAAAATAGCGATTTTTATGAATATCGGGGGTCTTTGTCCACTCCCCCCTGTAGCGAGGATGTTCTCTGGTTAGTCTGGCAAAATACGATCGAAATTTCTCCCCAACAACTGCAACAATTGGTCGCGATTTTTCCGAGTAATGCGAGGAATATTCAACCCTTAAACGGGCGCTCGATCCTACATTCCTAGCATAAATTGGCGGCATTTTAGCTAATTTAGATAATTTTATTAACTTTTAGACCAACAATGGTAAATAACTCAGGAATGCGCTCAATAACTAAAGCTTCGGTGGCTGTCCAGTCACTTTCCTTAGTGGCTAAAACCCCCAGAACACTCAGAGGAACCTGTAGAAATAGGTGACTTAAGAGGAGAGCGATCGCAGCGATTACTAAACCTAAAAGCCGCCATTGGGGGAGATAGGCGGCCACGGCAGCCGCTAGAGGGGCAAAATTGTAGATTGGCCAAGTGATGAGAATTAAGAGGACGACTCCCAAAAGAGTAAGAAGACGATGGCGAGGACGTTTAAAAAGAGAGAGAATTTTTAACTGTTCGGGGGTGAGTTGACTCGGTTTCAGAGCAACCAACAAAAGACTAAAAATATCAAAAGGTTTTGTCCACTGCATCCAAAAGACGGGTATGATAGCGATCGCTCCTAGAAATAGCCATTCTAGCCAAAGAAAAGGCAAGGGATCGCCCACAGCTAAACCAATCCAAGCGATTTGTAAAAAGATTGGCAAGGCCGCTAACCCCGCCAGATGAATCCACAAAAAAGGTTCTGATTTCATAGAGGGAAGTGGGGAGATGGGGGAGTGGGGGAGCAGGGGAGTGGGGGAGTGGGGGAGTGGGGGAATTATGAATTATGACTGATAACTGATAACTGATAACTGATAACTGATAACTGATAACTGATAACTGATAACTGATAACTGATAACTGATAACTGATAACTGATAACTGACTCCCGACTCCCGACGGTTCAAGTCTAATTAACTGGATAAAGTGCGACGTTTCATGACCATTTCGTAGGCTTCGATAATGTCGCCTTCTTTCCAGTCATTGAATTTAGAAACACCGACACCGCACTCGAAACCGGTAGCTACTTCCCGGGCATCTTCCTTCATCCGTTTGAGGGAATCAAGAACTCCCTGATAAACAATTTCCTTGCCGCGACGCACCCGCAGGAAGCGATTCCGCACCAGTTTACCTGATTGGACATAACAGCCCGCCACGGCCCCACGACCGACGGTGAAGACGGCACGCACTTCGGCAAAACCGAGGTGTTCTTCCACTTCTTCGGGGTCGAGAAGACCTTCCATCGCCCCTTGAATATCATCGAGAAGCTTGTAGATGATATTGTAATCGCGGATATCGACCCCTTCCCGATCGGCGGATGCGCGCGCACCACTGGCAAGGGTGGTATTAAAGCCCACCACCACCGCACCACTAGCGGCGGCCAGATCCACATCGGTTTCGGTGATTTCCCCTGGAGAGGCGAGGAGAACGCGAATCTGCACTTCGTTTTGGGGTAACTGTTTGAGCGCACCGAGGATGGCCTCGACGGAACCTTGCACATCTGCCTTGAGGATGAGATTAAGTTCCTTGAGTTGTCCTTCTTGAGCTTGGATAGAGAGGGTGCTAAGGCTAACGCGACGAGAAGAGAGGGCCTGTTGTAAACGGGTGTTGCGTCGTTCGATCGCCCGTTGATCGGCAATCGCCCGGGCCTCTTTTTCACTTTCATAGACATCGAATTCATCGCCAGCGGCCGGCACATCACTGAGACCGAGGATTTCCACGGCGAAGGAGGGGGTGGCCGCTTCGACTTTTTGACCGCGATCATCGATCATAGCCCGAATTTTGCCGAAAACGGAACCGGCGACGATGCTATCACCGACGCGGAGAGTGCCATTCTGGACGAGCAGGGTAGCCACGGGGCCTTTGGTGCGATCGAGGTTAGCTTCGATGACGGTTCCCTTCGCCAAGCGGTCGGGGTTAGCGACCAATTCCTCCACTTCTGCCACCAAGAGGATCATTTCCAGCAGATTATCGAGATTTTCACCCCGCAGGGCGCTAACGGGAACCATGATCGTCTCACCGCCCCAATCTTCGGCCACCAGTCCCTGTTCGGTCAATTCCTGTTTAATCCGGTCGGGGTTAGCAGAAGGTTTATCGACTTTGTTAATCGCCACCACGATGGGGACTTCGGCGGCCCTGGCGTGACTAATTGCCTCTTTCGTTTGGGGTTGTACACCATCATCGGCGGCCACCACCAGTACCGCTATATCGGTGACTCTCGCCCCACGGGCGCGCATGGCGGTAAAAGCTTCGTGACCGGGGGTATCCAAAAAGACAATCTGTTCCGGTTTGCCGTTATGTTCCACATCGACGTGGTAAGCACCGATGTGCTGGGTGATGCCGCCGGCTTCCCCCTGGGCGACTTTGGTTTTGCGGATCGAGTCGAGGAGGGTGGTTTTGCCGTGGTCAACGTGACCCATAATGGTGACGACGGGGGGACGACGCTGGAGACTTTCCCAGTCGGAGACATCGATCATCTCCGTGGTTTTGATCGCCGCCGACTGGGTGCTGGGGGTTTCCACGGTCATCTCGAAGTCCCTGGCGATCATTTCGATCGTGTCCACGTCGAGAGTTTGGGTGATATTCACCGCCATCCCTTTAAAAAATAGGGTTCTGATGATCTCGGTTTCCGGGACTTTCATCAATTCCGAGAGGTCGCGCACGGTGAGACTGCCGGTGATGATGATGCTTTCTGGGCGTTTTTCCTCTTGGGGTTCTTGGCGCTCGCTTTTCGGACTGCCGGTGTGGGCGGTTGGTTTACTGGGCCGCTTAACTTTGACTGCTGTTGGGGTGCCAGGGGTGGCAGCTTTAGCGCTGGGCGGTTTGGGGGGACGAGCAGTGGAAAGGGTAAAACTGGGGCTATTGATTAACCCGGATAGTTCCGATTCTAGATCATCATCATCTTCAAAGAGAGCTTGGGTGCGGCGTTTGTTTTTGCCAGCAGTTTTGGCAGTTTTGGCCGCTTTTTTCTCTTCTTCTTCTTCCTCTTCCCAGCTAGATTTTTTAGCCATGCGAGGGGGCATGGTCGGTCGTTTGAGTTTTTTGGGCCCGTCTGCTCCGAGCAATCCGGTATCTGTATCGATTTCTGTGCCATCAACACCAGATTTCTTGGTGGTGTCGGTTTCTTCCTCGCCAGTAGCCGAGATTTTAGCGGGCATACCAGGGCGAACCGGGCGCTTCAATTCCACCGTCTCCCGCACTTCTCTAGTTGGTTCCGCCAGTTTCGGGCTTTTTCCGTCGGGTTTGCGGTTGAGGGTCGGTTTTTCTGGTTTAACCAAGCCAGCCCTGCGCTCAGGGCTAGGGGCGTTTTCGCTCTCGCCGCGCTCGCGTTTTTCTCCCCGGGGCCTGTCGTTACCGCCGGGGGCATTTTTAGATCGGGGTTCTGGCCGGCCCGAGGTGCTGCCCGGGCGTGGTTTCGGGGTGAGGGAAGGTCGATTAGGTGGGGCGATTAAGGTGGGGGCTGCTTCTGGCACTAGCGGGGTTTCGGTCGGGGTTTCTTTCACACTGGCGGACTGAGATAGCATCTGTGCAGCAGTGGCGGTAGCTCCATTTTTCTGCTCGGTGGGGGGAGTTTTTTCGGCCGCACCGTCGCGCCCTGGGGGAGCAACGAGGGGTTTAACTGGGGGACGGGGAGGACTGATTAAAGTCGGTTTAGCTGAGGACCCGGCAGGCCCGGGATAGATTTCCCCTTCTTCGCCAGTTTCGGGGCGGTTGTGTTTATGCAGGGCTAAAATCTTTTGTTTTTTTTCTTCGGCAGGACTAGCCGATTCTCGCTGACCCGTGCTATTTTTACTGGTACTCGAGGCCAATCCCTTCGCAGCGATTGCTTTGATGCGTTGGGCATCCTCTTCGCTGATCGTGCTACTGTGGCTCTTGTACTCGATGTTCAACTGGTCACAGATGTCCAAAATGTCTTTGTTGTCTAGATTCAATTCTTTTGATAAATCGTAAATTCTGACTTTCGCGTTACTCATCCATTATCCCCCGGCTAAAGTGTTAGTGATCCTATAAGTTGGCTGATTTTTTGATCCTGTCAGGACTGCCCCCTTTCCATGCTAACGATTTTGTGGCTATGATCGTCAATTTTAATCCTGATTTGAACGACCTTGCTTGGCAGTCCCGAGGCGCTCTTGCAAGGATTCATAGAGCGTTTCGGGAATATTGGCTTTTAGGGCCCGTCCGAGACGATTTTTTTGCCGGGCTAATTGCAGGCAGTTAGGTTGCGGACAGATATAGGCAGCTCTTCCCATTCCTTGATCTAATTGTATCTGTCCGGACGGGTGTAGTCGGACAATTCGCCAAAAGGATTCTTTCGGGGCGAAGAGACGGCAGCTAATACAGCGTCGATAATTGACGAAGGGGTTCATTCTTGGTCTAAATCCTGCGCTTCTGGGTCGGTTTCATCGTTTTTTACCTCTTGTTCGCCTTTATAGAGGACTATATCCTTAATATCGATTTTCCAGCCCGTCAGACGGGCGGCTAGACGCACGTTCTGCCCTTCTTTGCCAATCGCTAAACTTAATTGATCCTGTGCCACCAGTACCAATGCTTGTCTTTCTTCGGCATTAGTGAACAAAACTTGGTCGATACGGGCGGGACTAAGGGCATTGGCGATGTAGGTGGCGGGATCTGGAGACCAGCGAATCACGTCGATTTTTTCCCCCCGCAATTCGTTAACCACGGCTTGAATCCGGGAACCTCTAGCCCCAATACAAGCCCCAACCGGATCCACGTCTCTCTCTAAGGTATCGACGGCGATTTTTGTCCGCGAACCAACGTGACGGGAGGGGGGATTGGCTTCCCGGGCGACGGCGACAATACGCACGATTTCCTCTTCGATTTCGGGAACTTCGTTGGCGAACATATATACTACCAAGCCCGCCGCCGCTCTGGAAACAATTAATTGCGGGCCGCGGTGAGAACCTTCTAGGACTTTTTTGAGCAGAACTTTAAAGGTGGCGTTGGCGCGATAGTTATCGTTGGGCAGCTGTTCCCGTTTGGGTAGTTCTGCTTCCACTTCTGGTTGACCGTAGGTACTTTGTACCATGACAATAGCGGCCTGTCTTTCAAAACGGACGACTCGGGCCTGTAAAACCGTTCCTTCCAGATCTTGGAACTCCTCTTGAATCATTTTGCGTTGGTTATCCCGCAGTTTTTGCAGTAAAACCTGTTTAGTTTGAATTGCCGCCATGCGACCAAATTCTCTTTGGTCGGGGGTGACATCAAGAACTACTTCATCCCCTAATTGGGCCTCATCGGCCACTTCTTGCACTTCTTTGAGACCGATGTGATGGTCGGGATTGGTCACTTCTTCCACAATAGTTTTAGTCGAAAGGATGCGAAACCCTTCTTCTTCTACGTCTAATTCCACATCAAAGTTATTGAAATAATCTTCATGAAATTGAGCGGCTTTTTCTAAACTTTGGGCGCGTCGATAACGTTCATACCCCTTGAGAAGTGCTTCACGCAAGGCTTCCTGTACGGCATTTTTGGGCAGATTATGTCGTTGGCTAATTTCTTCGAGCATTATTTTTAAACCAGGCAAATTAACAGTAGCCATAATTATTTTTTCTCCTTACTTTTGAGTCATTATTTTTTTAGCCTTATATCAGTTATCAGTTATCAGTTATCAGATGTAAGTTTTAAGTTAATCAGTTAGTTAGTTATCTTCATCTTTATCCCTGATTACTGATTACTGATCACTGATTACTGCGCTGCTCATCTAAACGGACGCTGATGACGGTAGTGCGATCGATGGTCAGGGAGCGACCTTTTTGGTTAAGATAAATAGATTGCTCATCTCTACCTTGCAGTTTTCCGCGCCATTCTTTTGGTTTTCCCTGGCTATCCTGGCCGGTAACGATGACGGGAAAACCTTTAAAAGACTGAAATTCGCGTTCGCTGCTCAGTTGTCGAGAAATGCCGGGGCTAGATATTTCCAAAACGTAGGCCCCGGGTAAGATTTCTTGACTGTCGAGGGCGGTTTCTAAAGACCGACTCATCTGCTCACAGTCCTCTAAACCAGTATCTCCCGCAAGATTGCGAATATCGACGCGCAGGACGGGAGGCCTTTTATTGGTTTGGAAAACGATATCGACCACTTCTAGCCCCAAGTTTTCAGCGATAGGGGTGGCTAGGTGCAGCAGGTCGGGGATGAGCGGATGAGTCATGATTTGGACAATAAAAAAAGCGGGCGAAACCCACTTCCCTAAACTGTTAGTGATTGGGATAGGCAGTTGTTAGACTACCTAGCTGAATACAATATAGCAAAAAACCGTCATCACTATTTGCCCTCAGGGTCGTGCTTGGGGGAAAACAGAACAGTGGTCACGATCGAGTCGATCTGTCACAATGAATACAGGGTAACTAGATATAGAGTCAATTATGGATCAAAAATCTCCACTCACCGTAGTTAGAGCCAAGTCAGCTAAGAATCGTGGTCGTCGGCCAGTATGGAAAGGGATTGTCAGCACTTGGATGATTCTGCAAACCTTTGGCCATGTCACTCCTGCTTGGAGTCAAAAAAACCCCAATACCCTCACCTACGGTGAATTGTTAGAGAAAATCGAGCAAGGCAAGGTAAAAAAGGTGGAAATCAATCCTTCTTTGCAGCAGGCAGCAGTTACCCTCGTCGGTCAAACGGACAAGGATCCCCCGAAGGAAGTCAATTTATTTGACCAAAATCCCGAATTAATCAAGAGACTCGATGCTAAAAAAATTGAGTACGGCATTCTCCCCAGCACTGACAATTCGGCCTTGATCAATGTTCTCACTAACCTGTTAGTGATTATTCTCGTCTTGGGATTATTGGTGTTTATTATCCGTCGTTCTGCTAATGCTTCCGGTCAAGCGATGAACTTCGGTAAATCAAGGGCGCGGTTTCAGATGGAGGCGAAAACTGGCATAGAATTTAATGATGTGGCGGGTGTGGATGAGGCCAAGGAAGATCTAGAGGAAGTGGTGACATTCCTCAAACAACCCGAAAAATTTACGGCTATTGGCGCAAAAATCCCCAAAGGAGTCCTGTTAATCGGGCCACCGGGGACGGGGAAAACTTTACTGGCTAAAGCGATCGCAGGAGAGGCGGGAGTGCCTTTTTTCAGCATCTCTGGGTCGGAATTTGTGGAGATGTTTGTCGGGGTTGGTGCGTCGCGAGTGCGAGATCTATTCCGAAAAGCCCAGGAAAATGCCCCTTGTTTGGTTTTTATCGATGAAATTGATGCCGTTGGTCGTCAACGAGGGGTCGGTTATGGGGGAGGTAATGATGAACGGGAGCAAACCCTGAACCAATTATTGACGGAAATGGACGGTTTTGAGGGAAATACCGGCATTATCGTCATTGCCGCCACCAACCGCCCCGATGTTTTGGATTCGGCCCTGCTGCGTCCGGGTCGTTTCGATCGACAGGTAGTGGTGGATTATCCAGATTTTAAGGGACGTTTGGGCATTTTGGAGGTCCATTCTCGCGATAAAAAGGTGGCTGCTGATGTGGCTCTGGAGGCGATCGCCCGGCGCACACCGGGTTTTACTGGGGCAGATTTGGCTAATATGCTCAACGAAGCGGCGATTTTTACTGCTAGACGGCGGAAAGAGGCGATTACCATGGAGGAGGTCAACGATGCGATCGATCGGATTGTGGCCGGTATGGAAGGGCGTGCTTTAGTGGATAGTAAAGCCAAGCGTTTGATCGCCTATCATGAAGTCGGCCATGCGATTGTCGGTACTCTCTGTCCCGGCCACGACCAGGTGGAAAAAGTCACCCTGATTCCCCGGGGGCAAGCGCTGGGGTTAACTTGGTTCACTCCCGATGAAGAACAGGGTTTAACCAGTCGTTCCCAGTTATTAGCCCGAATTGCGGGATTATTAGGGGGACGAGTGGCGGAGGAATGTGTCTTCGGTGAGGATGAAGTGACCACCGGGGCCGGTAATGATATTGAAAAAATTACCTATCTGGCCCGACAGATGGTAACGCGTCTGGGAATGTCGGAATTGGGATTGATTGCTCTAGAGGAGGAGGGCAATTCCTATCTCGGTGGTGCTGCTGCTGGTTATCATGCCGACCATTCTTTCGCGATGATGGCGAAAATTGATGCACAAGTACGGGAACTTGTCAAGCAATGCCACGATTTAGCAACAAAACTTATCCTTGACAATCGTGTGGCGATCGATCGCTTGGTGGATATACTGATTGAACAGGAAACCATTGACGGCGACGAATTCCGGCGTTTATTGACGGAATTTCAGCAACAAGCGGATCGGTCAATGGTGACTACGGTTTAATTTGCCCTTCGTCTCCTCGCTTCGATTAAGTGGTTAGGAGACGATTTCAGCAGACAATCTGCTAATCAGTCGGACAAAGCCAGAATTAACGACTAACGTTGTGAGCAGGAATTTTATTAATGGAATGGCCGTTATGATTGCCTTTGGTGGAGGCAATAATATTAGCTTCTAAAGCTGAAGTCATCTCGGCCAACATTTCTAGATTGAAACGATAGCCAACGTTGCGGACGGTTTGAATTAAATTAGGTTGTCTGGGATCGGTTTCGATTTTTTTCCGCAGAGAGAGAACATGAGTATCAATTGTCCGGGGATTATCAATTTCCTCAGGCCAAGCGCGACGCAGTAAATCGGCTCTTGATAGGGGTGTTCCCTCCGCTTGGGCTAAAACGTAGAGTAGGCTAAATTCTTGGGGCGTTAATTCGATATACTCCCCGCGAAATTGTACCCGTCGTTGGGCTAAATCTATTTTTAATTGCCCATAATCCAAGTGTAGGGGAGCAGCCCTACTGCCTAAACGACGAGTTAACACTTCTACCCTAGCCATAAATTCTTGCATTCCAAAGGGCTTTTTCAGGTAGTCGTCGGCCCCGGCTTTTAAACCATTGACCACGTCTTTTTCGCTATTGCGGGCCGAGAGAATCAGTATTAAAGACTGTTTTTGTTGATAAAGCCAACGGCAGAGTTCGATTCCATCCCCGTCCGGCAAGTCGGAATCGATAATTGCTAAGGTTGGTTGACGATGAAGGAAAGCTTGACGCGCACTTTGCAGGGTTGCCGATTGGTTAACCAAATAACCGGCCTGTTGCAGATGCCAAGCTAATAGCGATCGCAAGTGCGGGTTGCCCTCAACAATAGAAATATGGATCGATACCACTTGAGTTTCTGCCCCATTACTGCACAGATTGACACATTGTCAGGGTATCAGAATTAATGTCAAGATGTTGTAACAATCGTAACATTCGTCAGGAGTCAGGAGTCAGGAGTCAGGAGTCAGGAGTCAGGAGATTATTTTTATACTAAATCTGGTTATTAAAAACTGATTATTTAGGGGTTGCCGAAAAAATCTAAAAACCTTGTTGGGTAAAACTTTTAGACTTTTTGGTTTCCAAAAAGTACCAGATCTGGGAGTGATCGGGGGGAAAATTCCGGGACTTTTTCCCTGAAAATTAGGTAATTGACCCCCTCAAAATCGCTAAAACCCTACACCCTACACCCTACACCCTACACCCTGCCCCCACCGAAAAGCTTTTTGCCGCAAACCCTACTTATGCACAAAAAAAACTCGTTTACTTTTCCGTAAACGAGTTTACTTTCCATGATATGATCAATAGTCCTTTGAGTTATTTAGCAACTGCTACCGGTGCTTTGACGGGCTGGGGCTGGGGCTGCAGGTCGCGCAAACTTGGGAAAAGGAAGTGGTTTTCCTCCACATATTGCGCTCCAAACAGTCCTTTTTCAGCCCAGAAATAGCGATCGGTTGTATGCTCGTTACGCTTAACAATCAATAAAGCTGGTGGGCTAATGCCTATAGCTTGAATATACTTACGCGCCGCAGTTACGGGTTTATCCTCGCCACTTTCAATACTATACTGGGGTACAAGTTCAAGTATCTTACGTCCTTCTTGACGACGGCGACTCTTACGTTTCCGTTTTCTGGCCAACCCAATTACCTCCTGTTCTGGCTAATCGTTGTAATGATAGTTACAAAAGCCGTAGCGATTATATCCCTTCTAGACCAAGAAATCAAGTGTCTCTCACAAACCCAATTACAGACAAGTTTGACTAGAAGCTAGACTGAGACTAGGTTTAAGTTTTTCTGACAAAAACACAGCCCCAAATCCCGATACAAAACTTATTATTTTTAAACTTTTTTTAATATATACCGTGATCCACCCCGAAAATAGTGACCAAACCCTTGTTCTAACTGCTTTTTGCCGGTTGCCCTCGACCCAAGGGGAGGGACATTCTCTCCCCTGTCAACTGGGAAATAAAACTGGCAACCCTAGCTTGATCAAGGTTTTCTGATTTTTTACTTTTTACTTTCTTAGTATGTCCTTCTCCTCCCCCTCCCGGACTCCCCTGAGTGATGATTTTATTGCCCTGTGTCAGGCACAGATGGAACTTTTGCGGGAGCAAATGAAAACGGACAGAAGTGCAGTTTATTTAACTGAACCTTTATCGAGTAATTTAATCCCAGTCGTTGTTTATCCGCCTTTTAACCCCCCTTCTCCCCAAAAAAAGCGGCTTTCCTTACAACCAGAGCAACCAGCAGCCGACTTGTTAACTGCGGTTAAGTTAGAAGATTTATCCCACCTCTGGGGTAATCAGGAGAGCGTCAGCGGTCATCGCTTGTTTTTACCCTTAATGTATGAAGAGGGCATGATCGGATTATTGGTGACAACCCGAGAAAAACGACCTTGGCAAAGTTGGGAATTAACCCAGATGGAAAAAATCACCCAAACCCTCGCTTTAGCCTGTGTACTCGATCGCCAATTGGGAGAAGAACGTTATTATCGACAATGGCAACGACAGCGCCTCGATACCTTTCTCCATCAAATCCGCAATCCCCTCACCGCTTTAAAAACCTTTGGTAAACTTCTACTCAAAAGGCTTTTAGCCGAAGAGGGTAACGATCCCGCCATTACTGGTATCCTGAGAGAAAGCGATCGAGTTCGCGACTTAATCGCCGAATTTGAGGCACAAATTCAGCAAGAAAGCGAAAATTACCCCACCGTCGATATTCCTCTCCTGCAAGCGCAATCTTCCCCCACCGCCTTTCTCTTACCTGCTGGCAGCGGCCAACTAACTCCGATCGATCTCCATGATCTTCTCGATCCGCTGCTCCTTTCGGCCCAAGCGGTAGCCAAAGAGAGAAATCTCAGTCTAGAAACGATTCACGGGGAAGATATACCACTTATTCGGGCCAATATCCCTGGTTTGCGGGAAGTATTCAGTAATTTAATTGATAATGCCCTCAAATATACTCCTGCTGGCGGAAAAGTCACCGTCGAGGTGCATAATGTTAAGAATAGTGTAGAAATTGTTTTTAAAGACACGGGTTATGGTATTCCGACGAGCGATCAAGAAAGAATTTTTCAACGTCACTACCGGGGAGTGCAAGCAGGGGGAGATATACCGGGTACAGGATTAGGTTTAGCGATCGCCAAAGAATTAATTACCAGCATGGGGGGGACGATCGAATTTATCAGTCCCAATCCCGAGCCAACAAGTTCCCCCTACCCCGGCACGGTTTTTCGGGTTAGTATGCCGGTTATAGCCGATAGACATCTTAGTATAGAAGGATGATCTGGTGGTCAATTCTGCCTATTTTCTCCCTCAGGAGATTCCTGGGGCGATCGGTTAAAATATATGGAAAATATCAGTGTCAATGGTAACTTGGCCGTGAAGCAGAGAATTAAGTAAATTATGCCAACTATCGAACAATTAGAACCCGCCGATAAGGCCGATGTGGTAGTATATATGCCCTACTATGCCAAGGACAAACATAGTATCCTGCCCTATGCGATCGCTTTGTATCAAGCCGGATCTTTAGAAGGTCGTCGTCGCATAGAAAACAGTCAAGGGATTCCCTTTGTGGCATCTTGGTATGTATCAAAATTGCCCTCGGAATTGACCCGTTGTCGTTTACAATTTGAAGGACAGGCCGACCTAAGCTATGAGATGACGATTATTAACGCCGAGTTGATCGAATATCTTATCGATGCGATTAAAACCTTTAAGCAGCTAGGTTCAGCCGACTTTTCGCAGGGATTTTATCGGAAACTGCTGCGATTTGAAGAATAAAATTCGGGATTTTACGGGTTAAAAAGGAGCAAATCGTGGCGAAATCAGCCAAATCTATACTTATCTCTTCCCTGGAACCCCTCAGTGGTAAATCGGGAACTATCGTCGGTTTAGCGCATCTCTTGCGGCAAAAAGGACTAGAGATAAGTTACGGCAAACCAGTGGGCAATTGTCCGGGCTACGTCGATGGGCAATTGGTCGATGAGGATGTAGAATTTATTCGGCAATTATTAGAATTATCCCCCGAACAGCTGCGCTTACCCCTGATCTATACAGATGTGGATTCCGTTGCTAAACGTCTGCAAGGTGCAGATCAACAGGACTACGGCAATATTCTTACTGGTTATCTCGATCGAGTTAACAGTGATATTACCCTCCTCGAAGGGCCGGGGACTCTCTGGGAAGGCAGTATTTTTCAGCTATCGATGGGGGAAATGGCCAAAATTCTCCAGACTCCGATCCTATTGGTGGCCCGCTATAGTTCTCCCCTGATTGCCGATAGTCTGCTGAAAGCGCAACGGGAATTAAATAATCAGCTGCTGGGGGTAGTAATTAGCGATATTCCCACCGATGATTGGGAGGAAGTACAATCCCTCCTGAAACCCTATCTCGCGGGCCAAGGCGTGGAGGTTTTAGGACTGTTACCCGCTAGTAAATTATTGCGTAGTATTAGTGTTCGGGAAATTGTCCATCTTTTGGAGGCCAAAGTATTATGTCGGCCCGATCGTTTGGATTGGATGGTAGAAAGTTTAGCGATCGGGGCGATGAATGTCAACGCCGCTTTAGAATATTTTCGCAAGGGGGAAAATATGGCCGTGATTACGGGTGGCGATCGCACAGACCTCCAGTTAGCTGCCTTAGAAACTTCTACCACCTGTTTAATCTTAACCGGTTCCATCTCTCCGGATCCCCTGATTCTGGGCCGGGCCGAGGATTTAGAAGTACCAATTCTCTCGGTAAATTTAGATACTCTCACCACCGTGGAAATCGTCGATCAGGCCTTCGGGAAGATTCGCTTACAGGAACAGGTAAAAGTCGCTTGTATTCGAGAATTAATGGGGGAACATTTTCAGATCGATCGCCTGTTAGAAAAGTTAACAATAGGGGCGTAATTTCTCCCCAGCTGCCCAGAATTTCATGGGAAATCACTTCATGAGTCTATCATCCTCCCCTGTGTCCCCTCCGGTCAAAGAAAATGACTGGAGCTTATTATTAAGATTATTTCCCTACGCAAAAAAGGAAAAAGCTCTGCTATTTTGGTCATTAATACTTCTTTTTCCCCTATCTCTCACGGGGGCAGTCCAACCCTTAATTATCGGTCAAGCGGTCTCCCTTTTGCAAAAGGAACAAACTTGGGATTTTTTGGCTCAAATGCCCTTAACAGCAGCCATTAACACCCTAATTATTATCCTGTCGGTTTCGATTATTTTACGACTGATTTTAGGGACAACACAAGGTTATCTAGTACAGAAAGTCGGTCAGTCAATTACTGCTAATGTCCGGGAAGATTTATTTAGCCATGTTACCTCCCTTTCCTCTAGTTTTTTTGATCGCTCTCCCGTGGGACGTTTAGTCACCCGTTTAACCAGCGATGTGGAAGCATTAGGAGAAGTTTTTGCTAGTGGGGCGATCGGAGTTGTCAGTGATCTGGTTAATATTTTAGTTATTATCCTCACCATGTTTACCCTGCAATGGCAATTAGCTCTATTGTTGGTGTTGATGTTATTTCCTGTCACTGCTTTAATTATCTTTTTTCAAAAACAATATCGCAGCGCTAACTATCAAGTACGCGAGCAATTATCAAAACTTAATGCCCAATTACAGGAAAATGTAGTCGGAGTTAATATTGTTCAATTATTTCGCCGCGAACGCTTTAACGCTGAAATGTTTCGCACTATCAATACTCAGTATCGTCGCTCCCTAGATAAAACAATTTTTTATGATTCGGCCGTCTCAGCTACGTTGGAATGGATCGGATTAATTGCCGTGGCAGGAGTATTATGGTTAGGCGGGATTTTGGTTCTCCAGAAAACCATTGATTTTGGGGTTTTATCGGCTTTTATTTTATTCTCCCAACGTCTCTTTAATCCCCTGCGTCAGTTTGCCGAAAAATTTACCATGTTTCAATCGGGTTTTACTGCTATTGAGCGCATTGGGGAATTAATTAGTATTCCCATTGAAATCAAAGATTCTAACAATTATAAAGAGATTTCTTTCCCAGAAAAACGTCAAACTGGCGAGATTATTTTTGAAAATGTTTGGTTTGGTTATAAACCTGATGAATATATTATTAAAGGTCTTAATTTTACCATTAATCCCGGGGAAAAAGTCGCTTTAGTCGGTCCCACTGGTGCAGGAAAAAGTTCGATTATTCGTCTTCTCTGTCGTCTTTATGAACCGAGTAAGGGCAGAATTCTAGTGGATGGTATCGATATCCGTTATCTTCCCCAAGCGGAATTAAGACGTTATATCGGTGTCATTCTCCAAGAAACTTTTCTCTTTGCTGGAGATGTTACTCGCAATATTACTTTAGGAGAAAATTATGATTTTGAGCAAGTTAAGGCAGCGGCTAAATTAACTAATATCGATCACTTTATCGAGGAGTTACCCGACGGTTATCATACTCTTTTACGGGAACGGGGCGCAAATTTATCGGGAGGACAAAAACAATTACTCGCTTTTGCAAGAGTCGCTATTCGTAACCCCGAAATTCTAGTTTTAGATGAAGCTACCGCTAGTTTAGACGTGGGAACAGAGGTATTAATTCAAGAAGCTTTAGAACAGATTTTAGTCGATCGTACCGCTATTATTATCGCCCATCGTCTCTCCACTATTCGCGATGTCGATCGAATTCTTGTCCTTAAACGCGGGGAATTAGTCGAATCGGGAACCCATGAAGATTTATTAACTAAAGACGGCCTCTACGCTAGTTTATATAAACTGCAAATGTTAGGCACAGATATTTAACAGTTATCAGTTATCAGTTATCAGTTATCAGATTAAAGTGATAAGTTTTAAGTTTTAAGTTTTAAGTTTTAAATGATATTATAGCGTTTCCTAAGCTAGTGAGGTACACCTATTTTTCTTCCCTTTTGCCTTTTGCCTTTTGCATGAGTGCCTAAAACCTATAACTTTTGTACCTCAGCAGACTGAAAAACGCTATATTCACCGATCAATCTTCACTAATTACTGTTTACTGATTACTGTTTACTGATTACTGATAACTGACAAACCCCCCCACTCCCTTCCCAAAATGCCTTCGCCAGAATCCGCTCCGTTGATATCACAACTGCAAAAAAAAGTCAATAGTTTAGATGTACCATTTTATGCACCAGGGCATAAGCAGGGGGAAGGAATCGGGGAGGATTTAAGTAATTTACTGGGAAAAAGCGTCTTTAAAGCCGATTTACCCGAATTACCCGACCTTGATAATTTGTTTGCCCCGACGGGAGTGATTAAAGAAGCGCAAATTTTAGCAGCCGAGACATTTGGGGCAGATAAAAGCTGGTTTTTAGTCAATGGGTCCAGTTGTGGCATTATTGCGGCGATTTTAGCCACTTGCGGCGAGGGAGATAAAATTATTTTGGCGAGAAATATTCATAAATCGGCAATTTCGGGCTTAATTCTCTCTGGGGCGCAGCCTATCTTTATCAATCCCGAATATAATCCCACTATCGATCTAAATTTAAATATAACCCCCCAATCCCTCGCAAATGCCCTGAAACTTCATCCCGACGCTAAAGCGGTGATGGTAGTCTCTCCCACCTATCAAGGGGTTTGCTGTGACTTAAAAACTATCGCCCAGATTACCAATCATTATTCTATCCCGCTGCTCGTTGACGAGGCTCACGGGGCCCATTTTGCCTTTCATCCCGATTTACCTCCGGCTGCCCTGTCTCTCGGCGCTGATATGGCTATTCAGTCCACCCATAAGGTTTTAGGGGCCTTAACTCAAGCATCGATGTTACACTTAAAAAGCGATCGCATTAGTTCCGAAAAAGTCGATCGAGCCTTACAATTAGTTCAAACCACTAGCCCTAGTTATTTGCTTCTCGCTTCCCTTGATAGTGCTAGAAAGCAAATGGCGACGCAAGGACTAGATTTACTGACCAAAACCCTCGATTTAGCCGCTTCGGCCCGAAAAGAACTCAATAAAATCCCTAATATCTCTGTTTTAGACTTTCCCCATTCTATCCCGGGTTGTCACTGGTTCGATCGCACTCGTTTAACGGTAATCGTCAAAGATTTTGGCTTAACTGGTTACGAAATAGACGATATTTTGCGAGAAAAATACGCCGTCACCGCAGAATTACCGACTTTAAGCCAACTTACTTTTATTATCTCCATCGGCAATCATCGCGAACACATTAATCGCCTAATTACTGCTTTTCAATGCCTTCAATCTCCTGACTCTACCAGTTTACCCCCCACTCCTGCCCCAGTCACGGGAAATTTGGCTATTTCTCCTAGAAAGGCTTTTTTTGCCCCTACAGAGATAGTATCCCGGAAAAATGCCCTCGATCGTCTTAGTGCTGATGTTATCTGTCCCTATCCCCCCGGTATTCCCGTTTTGATGCCGGGTGAGTTAATTTCTCAGGAAGTCCTCGACTATCTGCAAACTATTTTAGACCTCGGTGGCACGATTACTGGCGGTAGTGATGATAATTTTGAAACTTTCAGGGTTTTAAAATAATCGCAAAATTATCTGATATATTAACCGGAAAAAGGCGGTAATAGCAATGGCTCCGATGGCTGCCATCACGGCAATGATAGCAATTTCAGGAAAACTTAGGGTTCCTTGCAGTTGCGGAATTAACAGGAAGGCGAGAGTAATTGCTGCTAGAATCGGTAAATCTCTCCCTTCAATCACTTTTTTAAATAATGCCAAAACTAAGCCACCTAAGATCATAAAAGCGATGACAATTCCTACCGAGGGGACTAAACTATTTAAGGCAATTACTAATAATGTCCCTTCAAATCCTGTAAAGGCAGCATTAGCGAAAGTTTCCCCAAGAGAAAAGCGGGAAGTTTTTCTCTTCACTGGAGAAGATGGGGGAATTGGGGAAGGTGGAGGAGATGGAGGAATTGGAGAGGGTGGAGGAGATGGAGAAGGAGGATTTAAAGCGGTTAAAACTTCTCCACAGGATTGAAATCTATCCCAGGGATTTGCTAGTAACATTTTATTGAATACTTGGGCTAAATCTGCACTGATATTAGGGGCATAATTTTGCCAATTCCAGACCTGTTTTTGCGGATCGTATAGCTCATCAGGATCGCGATTAGTTAAGAGTATAACACAGGTAGCTGCTAGGGCATATAAATCTGTGGATGCCGATACCTGATTGCCTAATTGTTGTTCGGGAGGAGCAAATCCAGCTGAGTAAATTGTTGTGGATTTCTGTTGTGTATTACTAGGGTTATTAGTCGCCTGTTTTACTGCCCCAAAATCGAGTAAATAGAGGCGGCCATTTTTGGATAACATGATGTTAGATGGTTTTATATCCCGGTGAATGGAACCATTTTCATGGATAAATTTGAGGATAAGAAGTAGTTCTTTGAGAATGTTTTTAACTTCACTTTCTTGAAAGGGTTTTTGTTGCTGTTGGAGAATTTCTTCTAAGTTTTTACCGTCGATATATTCCTGGGCCAGATAGAAAAATTGCTCTTCTTCTCCCGTTAATTGATTCTTGACTTTTAAAGGGAAAAAAGCATAGAGTTCGGGGATTTGGGGATGTTCTCGGCCTAAATCTTCTAAAACGTGCGCTTCTTGAAAAAATAAGTTTTTCGCTTTTTCTAAAGCTTGGGGACTTAAATTACCAGAAGGTTGAAATTGTTTGAGTACACATTTAGCTTTTTTGGGACTATAACGATCTACTGCTAAAAATGCTGCCCCAAATCCCCCTTGTCCCAATAGACGTTCTGGTAAATAACGTCCCCCCAAAATTAATGGCATCCCGCAAGTAATACAATATTTCTGCTCGATCGAGGTTAAAAGATTGCTATCGTCTAGGTCTAGGCACTGATTACGCGGTTTCGGACAGTGGGGACGCGTACAAATAACTTCCATAATCACCGTTTCCCGTGGTACTGCTCTTAGTTTAGCTACTACCTGCAATTCGGGTTAAAATTTTTATTCTTAAGAAAGAGTTAAAGAGGGGGGTCGTAGGCCGACACGGATCCCCATTATACTACAAGGTTAGCAGAAATTTTGAAGTTTGTCAAGTCTTTGGCTGAAAAAAATTCAGCCAGATAAGGGCGGTTATCTTAATGGTGGGGTAGGAAGTCTCGGTGCTTTTTTTAGTTGAAAGAGCGGGCCAGACGATTAACCCCGGTGTGTAATAACTGTTCCAAGCTTTGGCGATCGCTGATGGCTTGAAAATTGATCACAAAACAGGTTAAACCTAGTCCAAAGAGGATAAAAGTGGGGGCCATAACCACACCAATCATTAACCAGGTGGCGACGTGGAGAAACATGGTGATGGCGAACAACAAAGCTAGGGAAGCAATGGGGAAGATTTGACGGGGAGGACGACCAAAATAGAGAAAAAGAACGGTTAAAAGGGTGGTTACTAAGTTAGCGGGTACTAAAAAGGCACAAATCGAGACGCAATAGTGGCGAGAAAATTCAGCGAGAGTATTAAAATCTATCATGAATAGTAGTTTATAAATCCCTGAGTCTTAGCACTGTCGATTGTAGCGGAAAAATTAGATGATTGGGTTCAAGGTGACTAAAGGCTGTGGTGCAATAGATTTTCGAGAGGGAGCTAAAACGAGGATCGGGGGATAGATCCTCCGGTTATAATGAAATCTGGGAAAATGACACCGCCGCATCCCGAAAACTCTCACCCCTTGCTAGGTATAATCGATCGCAGGAAAAATTTTATGAGTAAATTTGTCTTTGTTACTGGGGGAGTCGTCTCCAGTATTGGGAAAGGAATTGTCGCTGCTAGTTTGGGAAGATTGTTGAAAAGTCGGGATTATTCCGTCTCAATTCTGAAATTAGACCCCTATATCAACGTGGATCCAGGTACGATGAGTCCTTTTCAACACGGAGAGGTATTTGTCACCGATGATGGGGCCGAAACCGACCTCGACCTTGGCCACTACGAACGTTTTACCGATACGGAACTCTCCCGTCTCAATAGCGTGACTACCGGCTCGATTTATCAAGCGGTATTGAATAAAGAGCGCCGTGGTGCTTATATGGGGGGAACCGTGCAAGTAATTCCCCATATTACCAACGAAATCAAGGAAAGGATTCTTCGGGTGGCCAAAGATACCAACCCCGATATTGTCATCACAGAAATTGGTGGTACGGTGGGAGATATCGAATCCTTGCCTTTTTTAGAAGCAATTAGGCAATTTAGGAAGGATGTGGGTCGAAATAACGTGATTTATATGCACGTTACCCTAATTCCTTGGATTCCGGCCGCGAAGGAGATGAAAACTAAACCGACGCAACACTCGGTCAAGGAATTAAGATCGATCGGTATTCAACCGGATGTGTTAGTCTGTCGTTGTCATCTACCCCTACAACCGGGATTAAAAGAAAAACTCTCAGCTTTCTGTGATGTGCCGGTGGAATCGGTGATTACTGCTCAGGATGCCAGCAGTATCTACGAAGTGCCTCTTAATCTGGAAAAAGAGGGATTAGCGCAACAAACCCTAGAATTATTAAACCTCAGTCCCCGATACCCCCATCTGGAGGAGTGGGAAAATCTCATCCGACAGATGCAATCCCCCAGTCAAAAATTAGAGATAGCTATCGTCGGGAAATATGTGCAGTTGGGTGATGCTTATCTCTCGGTGGTGGAGGCCCTTAAACACGCTGCTATTGCCCTTGATAGCGAGATAGAATTGCGTTGGGTAAGTGCTGAAGATGTGGATAACGATTCGGCCGAAGCTCATTTAAGCGGTGTTGACGGTATTGTGGTACCAGGTGGTTTTGGTATTAGGGGTGTGGATGGCAAAATTAAGGCGATCGAGTATGCTAGGGTCAATAATATTCCTTTCTTGGGTCTCTGTTTAGGGATGCAGTGTTCGATTATCGAATGGGGTCGCAATGTGGCCCGATTAGAAAGGGCCAATAGTTCCGAATTTGAAGAGGATACACCCAATCCGGTGATTAATTTACTGCCAGAACAGGCAGATGTGGTGGATTTAGGGGGAACAATGCGCTTAGGTCTCTATCCCTGTCGTTTAAATCCCGATAGTCTAGCTTTCTCCCTCTACGGTCAGGAGGTTATCTATGAGCGCCATCGTCACCGTTACGAGTTCAATAATGCCTATCGTAGTCTCTTTTTCGAGACTGGTTATCTGGTGAGTGGCACTTCCCCCGATGGTCGTTTGGTGGAAATTATCGAACTACCAAAACATCCTTTCTTTATTGCTACCCAATTTCACCCCGAATTTCGCTCTCGTCCCAATAAAGCTCATCCTCTCTTTTCTGGTTTCATGAAAGCGGCCCTTAAGGGTAGAGAGGAAAAGTTTTCCCTGAGTAGTCAGCATTCAGCTATTAGTTAGGGTTTGCTGGTTCTATTGGCTCAAAATCTGGTTTTTTGGGGGGAAACCCCCGAAAATTTGTCATCTTAACCCCAGTTTGGCCTAGGGTTTTCCGAATTGACGTTGATAAACTACTTCTTCCTTGCCAGATTCCAGTTTAATATCCGAGCGAGGATAGGCCACACATAACAAAGCATAGCCTTCTTTTTGCAGGTCGGGGGATAATCCCATGCCCTCTCCTTGTTCGACGCTACCCTGGGAAAGTTGAGCGGCGCAGGTAGTACATACGCCCGCATTGCAAGAACTGGGTAAGTCAATCCCCGCATCGTAGGCTGCCTTTAGTATAGTTTGATCTTCCCTAACTTCGATCGTTTGTGTTGTTCCTAAATGGGAAATTTCTACTTTGTAGGTTGTGGTCATAGCTAATGAATGATGCTTTGAACTTCACCTATTTTATCATTCTAGATTGCGGATAGAGGAGAGAGGGGGGAAATCTTTACCTAATCAGATTTTCACCGATCGGCAGATAATTGATTGTCATGAAAGATGATAAGTAGGTAGGCGTTAAAAATTATCAGACACCACCCTTATCAACGGGGGACTAAGGGTAGGGTTGATTCATGAATCAACCCTACTATGAATCAACCCTAGTACTAAGGGGGTATCGAACCTAAAAACTATTTTTAATTTAATTATAACCAGCTACTTAAAGTCCTCAAAAGTAGTAACTTTTTCTGGCAATTTGTCCTGTAGTTAAAACAAACAAAAGAGAGAAATAAATTCTCTCTTCTGCAACCGAGGGGAATTTATTCTATTTGTAATTGGCTCTCGTGTCTTTAACCGCCGCCCAAAAAAATAGGGCTGTTAGTGGCACACTTGCAGCTAGAATTAAGCCAGTGGTGGTATTGCCTAAATCCGGTTCTCCTGAACTAATTTCAAAGACACAACCCACACCAGCGATCGCTGCAATACAGGATAATAACAATAAAACGCCGCTTTTTGGGGTCATCTTCACTCCTCACCTCAATTAACTAATGCCTTTATTTTGTCACTTTCTCGACGGGTTTCACCGCTTGCACGGAAAAACCGTGTTTTTTTAATTCTTCATTGAGTGCCAAATCGTTATCTACTCTGTCCACGAACATGACACCATTAAGATGATCCATTTCGTGTTGAATTACCCGCGCTAGTAAACCGTTAGCTTGCAGTTTTCGCGGTTTCCCCTGTTCATCTTTATAACTCACTTCGATCGCCTGGGGACGGATGACATCTAAAAACACATCGGGAATACTCAAACAACCCTCTTCCGCTTTGCACAATTCCCGACTATAACCGATAATTTGGGGATTAATCAGAATTAGGGGCGGATTTTCGGGTTTATCGTGTTCACAATCGATGACAATCAATTGTTTATTGACTGCCACTTGCGGAGCCGCTAAACCGATACCATTGGAACTATACATAGTTTGCAGCATTTCTCTGGCTAATTGGCGGATGCTGTCATCGACTTTAGCAATCCGCTTGGCCGGTTGACGCAGGACTCGATCGCCGAGATAATGCAGTTCTAAAGGGGGTTTTTCTAATTTGCGTTTTTCTACGGTAATAGTGGCGCTCATAAACTTAATTATCGATGGGATGCACAATTTTGATTTTAGTCACTGGCGCTGGGGCATTTCTCAGGACAAGGGAGAAAAAAACCCAGACCCTTCATAAAATTTTACACTGATCACAGACAGTTCGTCCATATCAGGGAGTGGGAAGTGGGGAGATTTTTCAGTTATCAGTTATCAGTAATCAGTAATCAGTGGGGTAGTGGGGAGATTTTTCAGTTATCAGTAAGCAGTAATCAGTGAGGGAGAGGGGAGATTTTTCAGTTATCAGTAAGCAGTAATCAATGAACTAAAAACTAAAATCTGATCACTGGTAACTGACACCTGATAACTGATTCAAGGCTGATGGCTGTAAGATTACTTATTAAGTACCTAAGCAAAATTAATTACACATATCTAACTGCCTCTTGCCTTTTGCCTTTCCTAACCAGGAAATTAATTTTGCACGGCTACTTATTAGTAATTGGTATTCCTAACCATTGACTTAATTCCGCCGCTAACCATTCAATTTCGGGTTGACTCAGATAGGCTTTTGTCTTATTACTAATAGTATATTCTTTAGTCCCCGCCCAAATAGTTAAAGCCATCGGTACATAAACTCGATCACCATCGCCATCTTTGGTATGATAACTATCAGCTTTGACCAGTTTATTAATATATTCCCGTGCCATTTTCTTTTTGCCCGGAAGTGTCAAACACCAAATTCGCTGAATGGTAACAATTTCTTGACTATCAATAGTGATAATTTCCTCCCCTTTGAGACAATAAATAATCTGGTAAAGCATTCCTAAACCCACAAACCAAAAAGGCAAGGAAAAGAGCAGAAAAAACCAACTTATCCACAGAGGAATAGAAATGGCTCCTCCTGTCCATACTAATAAAAAAGCGTTCCAAGCGATGGCAAAGGTTCCAAGATAAATTAATTTAGGGGTAAAACCTTCGGGGGGTAAAAATATTTTAATTTTCTCCTCGTTTTTTTGCAATTGTACCCGACTCCCTGCGGGTTTTTCAAGGTTCGAGGAAGTTAATTGAATTTCGTGGAGAGTATTTAAAGCTTGATTTGCCGCCTGTGCTGAAACAAACCTTTTCTCGATACTAGGTTCGATTAACTGCCCTAACCAATGAACAAAAGCAGGGCTTAAATTGGCTAAATTATTTAATTGAATTTTGCCATCTTTTTGGGGTAAATCGGCGGGATGAATGCCTGTAGCTAGATAGATTAAAGTGGCTCCTAAACTGTATAAATCAGAAGCGGCAACAGTGCGACCACCAAATTGTTCGGGGGGCATATAACCGTAGGTTCCGACGATAGTTAAAGTGGCCTGTTCCTGTTGGGCAACAGTCTGGACAGAACCAAAATCAATTAAATAAACATTGCCGATACTATGACCCGATCGATCTTTTAGTAAAATATTACTAGGTTTCAAATCCCGGTGGATAATTGGCGGGTTAAGTCCATGGAGATAAATTAAAATACCTAGGATAGATTTAGCTAATTCTTGCAGGTCTGATTCACTAAATTTGCGACCATTTTCTATCTGTTCCTTGAGAGATTTAGCCTCGATATAACTCTGAACAAGGGCAAAACCTTGATAGGTATCGGTGCGAACTTCAAAATAGTCTATATACTCAGGAATCGAGCGACAATCCAGATGTTTAAGAGTTTCGGCCTCCCGTTTAAAAAGTTTTAAATCTGTCCATTCAAAATCGGGACTGAAGATTAATAATTTGACGACAACAGTAGCGCCCGTTTTTAGATCTTGGGCGAGAAAAGTGCGTCTTCCGGTTTGTTTACCTAACTGACTTTGAATTTGGTATCGATCGCCTAAAATTTGCCCTGGCAGCATACAATATATTCCTAGGAGAATCCTAATTCTAGACTAATCGAGAAATTTCTAAACTGCAAGCTAAGAAAACGGAAGTTTGACCGAATCATCAAAACTTTAGCATCTCCGATGATAACTGCGGCGAAATTCAATTGTATCGCCCGTTTTTCGCTAATCCCTAGACTGGGCTGCTGAGGGAGGTATTTTTTCAGGTTAAAAGAGAAAATAGGCATCAGAAAAGAAAATTAGACCCTCTCCGTCTGGGAAAATATAGTACAAGTGTTCAGAATGTCAATTCTGGCACTCCCATGCAGTCTGAAGGCGTAATTTAGACAGTCAGTTTAATTCCCATCGAGGGGGAGTTTCCTGATATAGTTTTAAAAGCAGTCGGTTCAAGACAAAAAGACATGGTTACTAGGGGCGAACGAGGAGTAGAAGTGAGGAAAAACGAGAGATTTTCTCTGGCTTCCTATCTGGAGGAAAAGCGGTTAATTGTCGAGTCAGCTTTGGATAGCTCTTTAGTTATCGGCAATCCCGCCAAAATCTACGAGGCGATGCGCTATTCTCTCCTCGCCGGTGGCAAACGGCTGCGGCCGATTTTATGTCTGGCTACCTGTGAATTGATGGGGGGTTCCCTAGAAATGGCTTTACCCACCGCTTGCGCCCTAGAAATGATTCACACTATGTCATTAATTCATGACGATTTACCCGCCATGGATAACGATGATTACCGACGCGGGAAATTAACCAATCATAAGGTTTTTGGCGAAGATATCGCTATTTTAGCTGGGGATGGTCTCCTGGCCTATGCTTTCGAGTATGTGGCTACCCAGACTCGTAATGTACCTCCTGTACAGATTTTAGAGGTAATTGCCCGTTTAGGTCGCACGGTCGGGGCAGCGGGTTTGGTGGGAGGTCAGGTTTTAGACTTGGAATCCGAAGGAAAACCGGATATTTCGGCAGAAACTCTCGGTTTTATCCATACTCAGAAAACGGGGGCCCTGTTGGAGACTTCTGTGGTGTCGGGGGCAGTTTTAGCGGGGGCAAAAGCGGAAGATATAGCTAAATTAGCCCGTTACGCTCAAAATATTGGCTTGGCTTTCCAAATTATCGATGATGTTCTCGATATCACGGCGACAAAGGAGGAATTGGGCAAAACCGCCGGTAAGGATCTACAGGCACAAAAAGCCACCTATCCCAGTCTCTGGGGGATAGAGGGGTCTCGCCAGCAAGCTCAACAGTTAATAGATAGTGCCATCAATGAATTGAGTGGCTACGATGAGGCCGCTGAACCTTTACGGGCCATCGCCGAGTATATTGTTAATCGTAAAAATTAAATTAAACGAATGAGATTATGCAGGACTTCGAGCAGGTGTTACACAATCAAATACTGCTAGTCTCTCTTTTAGCTTGTTTCACTGCCCAGGGACTAAAAGCGCTGATTGAGTTAATCCGCGATGGTAAGGTGAGTCTGCGCTATCTAGTCTCGTCGGGAGGAATGCCTAGCGCTCACTCGGCGCTGGTGGGGGCCTTGGCTACTGGGGTAGGATTACAGATGGGTTGGTCTAGTCCCGAATTTGCCATCGCTGCGCTTTTTGCGATTATTGTTATGTATGATGCGGCTGGAGTGCGTCAGGCAGCAGGAAAACAGGCCCGGATTCTCAATCAAATTATCGATGAAATGTTCCAGGGGGGCAAGGAATTTAACGAGGAACGTTTAAAGGAATTAATTGGTCATACTCCTTTTCAAGTGCTGGTCGGTTTAAGTTTAGGTATCGGTATCGCCATCGTGATGCTCTGTCGTTAATTGAGGTGTTTTCTGGGGTTGAGATAAACTAGATTTAATAACTGAAAATCCGGGGTAATCACTCATGTTACAATCCCTAAAAAAAATTGAAGGCTTTCGCGGTTTTCAAAGTTTTGAGATGGCCAATCTTGGTACGCCAATTCAAATTTGAAACGCATCAGCAGCAATGTTTGAGATAGAGGCAAAAAGGAATCAAAGTTACAGGAATCCACTCAACAAAGTGCTGATAACTGGGTAAATTGGCACAAGCATCGCTCCAGTATTCAGCTACATAGTCCCAATAATTAGGATTTGAAGTTTCTGTAATGATTACTACGGCGGTTCCTCTATCCATCTGGCACAGACAACTCCTTATACTAAATCCGTTGAGTATCGGCTAGTTATGAGGAGAGGCACTCATGCAAGAGGCACTCATGCAAAGGGGAGAATAAATAATCAGTTTTTAATAACCGGATTTAGTATTATTGGATAAGCCTTTCCACTGAGAAGATGTACCAGACTGAGCCTGAATCCGCCGTATGAAAAGCGATTAAAATCGTCATAATTTCCCCCAGACATAAGCTTATTTTTCGTTGTCGAGTCTTCAGTCCATAAGCAAGTAAGCTTTTTGAGCATTGAGGTGCAAATTATTGGCAAAAATCATCGACAGGACAGAATAAAGCATCTATACTAACTCTAGAGCAAGGTGGCTGAATGGTTTTCTGTTTTTCAGCAGATCACTTCTCCCTTTTCTTATCCCGAACTCAGGTTATATATAAGGAGAATAATTAACCATGACCGAAAATAGAGGACCGATTCCTGTAGTTGTCAACGGTGCAGCCGGTAAAATGGGACGGGAAGTCATTAAAGCCGTTGCTCGTGCCGACGATATGATCTTAGTGGGTGCAGTGGATCGAAATCCAGCTTTTCGAGGTCAAGATGTGGGGGAAGTGGCCGGTTGTGAACCCCTAGAAGTGCCGATTCTCGAGGATTTGCAGAGTGTTTTAGTCCTGGCAACTCAGGAAAAAGTGCAAGGGGTGATGGTGGATTTTACCCATCCCGACGGTGTTTATGACAATACCCGCAGTGCGATCGCCTATGGAGTGCGTCCCGTGGTGGGAACTACGGGATTATCGCCGGCACAACTACAAGATTTAGCCGAATTTGCCGAAAAAGCCAGCACCGGCTGTTTAGTTATCCCCAATTTTTCCATTGGCATGGTTTTACTACAACAGGCTGCCCTGCAAGCATCCCGCTACTTTGATCATCTGGAAATTATCGAACTGCATCACAATCAAAAAGCAGACGCACCCAGTGGAACGGCCCTCAAAACCGCCGAATTACTGGCCGAATTAGGTAAAACCTTTAATGCTGCCCAAGTTTCCGAAAAAGAAACTATCCCCGGCGCTAGAGGCGGTTTAACTGCTGAGAACATCCGTATTCATAGCGTGCGTTTACCCGGTTTAATTGCCCACCAGGAAGTCATTTTCGGTTCCCCCGGGGAAATCTATACCCTTCGTCATGATACCAGCGATCGCTCCTGTTATATGCCGGGGGTTCTCCTCTCTATCCGCAAAGTTACTCAGCTGCAATCCCTCGTCTACGGTTTAGAAAAAATCCTCTAAATCAAGATAGGTAGTGATTTTATGGTAGTGGTAATAGCTCAAACCTTTGCTAATTGGGCATTGTCGTCATCAATAAAGTACCAAACAGTTCGGCACCCCCCTGATCAAGGTTAGGGGGGATCGAAGGCACAATCTATCTTCTATTTAATTAGAACCACTTACTTAAACTCAATGGTAAAATAAGCCCATGAGCGCTTTTCCTACCCCAGAACTCGATAAAATCCTCAAAGAAAAAGATATTCAAAGAGAACAGCAAAGACAAACCCTGCTGGCGAAAACTCAACAATGGCTTCATGAAAATGCTGTAAAATACGGAATTAATCGAGCTTATATCTTTGGCTCCGTGACTCGTCCCTATAAATTTCACCCCGGTTCTGATGTGGATATTGCCGTCGAAAATATCAATCCCGCACTGCACTTTGAGGCTATTAGTATTCTGTCCTATTATCTGGGGAGAGAGGTGGATATTATTCTGCTGAAAAACTGTCATTTTGCCCACCGAATTCGGGAAGAAGGAATTTTATGGACAACCGACAACTAATCCTGTTGAAAGCTGATATAAATGCTCAATTACAGTTAATCAAAGCGATCGATGGTAAACTAGCTGTTAGAGCCGAAGGTGTTAATCCCGATGATGTCATTCGCCTGGAAAGCATTGCCTATCAAATCCATAATTTATACAGTGCCACTGAGGATTTACTTAAAATAGTGGCTACCTGTTTTGAAAATCATATTGCCGATACTCGGCAATGGCATACAGCCTTATTAAACAGAATGACTGTCCCTATCCCCGGAATTCGTCCTGCTTTTATTTCTTCAGAAACCGCCGCTTTGTTAAATAGTTTGCGAGGATTTCGGCACTTTTTTCGTCATGCCTACGGCACAAATATTGATTATGAGCAATTGAAAGTTAATTTAGACAGGGCAAGAAAAATCTACAGAAACTTAGAAAAAGATATTCAAATTTTCTTTGAACAATGGGCAGAAAGTTAAGCTAAATCCTCGATATTATAATGATTATGTCGGTTAATAATCCCTATCTTGAATACTGGCAAAAACGCCAAAAAGAACAGCAGGAATATAATCAAAAATTAGCTCAAGAGGCAAGGAAAAATCTTCCGCCAGTTATTGATTATTTAAAAGAAAATTTCCCAATTACAAAAATTATCCTGTTTGGTTCTCTAGTTAAAGGTAAATTTCAGGAAACTTCTGATATTGATCTAGCAGTGGCTGGCATACCCCCAGAAAGTTTTTTTCAAGCTTTAGGAAAAGTTAATTTAATTAGCACTCGCTGGATTGATTTAAAGCCTATAGAAGACTTAGAACCTCATTTTCTTAACAGAGTTTTGCAAACAGGAGAATGTCTTTATGCGTCCGATGAGTGCCAGTGAATTACAAGAAATCGCCCTTGATATTGCCACTGAAGTTAATAGATTAAATCGGCTAGAAAGCCAAATGCGTTTAGTTCAAGCGGAAATGCTAACCAACCCGGCACTAGCCCATATTTGTGCCGAAAGTTTAGCCCTAAAACTCCATAACTTCTATACAGGATGTGAACGAATTTTTCAAATTATCGCTTCTGAGTTAAATGGTGGCTTACCATCTAGTTATGACTGGCATAGAAGGCTATTAAATCGTATGAGCAAACCTCAAGATTATCGTCCTGCTGTATTACGAGAAGATACCGTGCATAAACTTAATGAATACCTAAGCTTTCGGCACGTTGTTCGCAATATCTACGGTTTTGAATTGGAAAAACAAAAACTAGAAAATCTGGTTAATAACTATTATAATACATGGCTACAAGTCCAAGAAGATATTAATAGTTTTATCCTTTGGTTAAAAACCACAGCAGACAGTCTTAATTAAACCTCAAAGACAAGATTGCTTGTTGAGATGGGGAAAGAGGCAACACCCCCCCAACCCTACCCGACGTCGGGGGGAGATTTAGCTAATCTAAGGATAGGCGGTTAAAATGCGTCTTAGCTTAGTCATAAAAGAACTGATGAGCCGTCAACTTCATTTCACAGTGGTTATTCTGACTTGAGAAAGTTATTAACTTACTTCCGATGATTGCTGTACTTTCTGACCTATTTTCGGTTCCGTCCCTGCCAACAATCTTTTAATATTACCCTGATGACGAACAATCACATAGATTCCTGCCATCAAACTAAATAAAATATAGGGGAGAGGTTGATCGAAAACAACCATTAAAATATTCACCACCAGCGCCCCGATAATCGAACCTAAAGAAACAATCCGGAAAAGTGCCAGAATAACTAAAAAACTCGCCAAAGTTCCGCAAGCCACTAGGGGATTCATCACCAATAAAACCCCTAAACTGGTGGCGACGGATTTACCACCGCTAAAATTCAAGAAAATCGATTTACTATGACCGATGATTGCCCCCAATGCTGCCCCGATAATTAACCAATAATACCAACTTTCTGGGAGAGGATTGACATCAATAAAATATAGTCCTCGTACCAGGGCCACCGCCACCATTCCCTTTAACATATCAATTAATAACACCGTCGCCCCGGCAGTTTTTCCCAGAGTTCTTAGCACATTGGTGGCTCCAGTGGAACCGGAACCATAGTCACGAATATCGATACCTTTGCTGTATTTACCGATTAAATAACCCGTGGGAATTGAACCGAGCAGATAGGATAAAAGTAAGATAGTAACACTGATAAGAATCGGAATAAGCATAAATTAAACCCAATTTTTAGCAAGAGCGAGCGCCGTTATCAGTGTATCAGCCTGAAGACAAAAACCACTCACAGGGAACCATAGACGGGAATTGCCGCCCCGCGCAAGTCCTTAGCTCCTTCCCCTGCCAGAAAACAGATCACCTCGGCTAGAGATTGGGGACTTACCCAGTCCTTGGCATTTGCCTCTCCCATCGCTTCCCGGTTGCCCGGAGTATCGATAACACTTGGCAAAACCACGTTAGCGGTAATATTAGTCTGTTTGGTTTCTTCTGCGATCGCTTGGGTTAAAGCCACTACCGCCGCTTTCGAGGCACAATAGGCGGCCAAATTTGCCCCCGGTTGTACGGCACCACGAGAACCGATAGTGACGATACGACCATAATTATGAAGTTTCATCGAGCGTAAACAGTGTTTACACAGTAAAAAAGTGCTATGGAGGTTTAAATCGAACATTTTTAGCCAATCTTCATAGCTAAACTCCTCCGTCGCCCCCATGGTAAAACCCCCGACTAGATGAATTAAGACATCGACCCGACCGAGATCATCAATTAATCTAGCCACGGCAGTTTCTTGGGTTAAATCCACCCTGACAAAGCGAATACGCTCAAATTCCGCCGCACTCAGCCGAGATTTCAGACGACCTACCTCCCTTTCCTCCCGATAGGTCATGGTTAGATGACCGCCATGGTGTAAAACCGCCGGAGTGACTCCTAAACCCAGTCCTCCCGTACCGCCGGTCAGCAATACCCGTTTATCTTTCATAATGATTGATATATAATTGATCGCTCCATTGAGATAGATGATTTAACCGGGCAATTGGGCAATATTACAGCTTTTCTCGCCGGACTAGGATTCCTTCATCGCTTGTTTTTTCTCCGCCTTGAGGTCGCGACTGCTGGCGGCGGCAATTTCCGCATCCATCAGGGTGCGTCCGGTGGCCGCCAGATAGACATCATCGAGACTAGGACGGGATTGGGCCATGCTAAACACGGGTAATCCTGATTCGGCTAGGGTTTGTTCAATTTTGCTTAAAGGATTGCTATTGGCCGTGACGATAAGATTAAGGGAGTTACCCTGGGCGGTATTAACGATCACTTCCTCGACAAAAGGCAGACGGGATAATAACTCTTTCGCTTTCAAGGCCTCTTCCTCGGGGGAAAATTCTCGCACTTTTAGGGTAATGCGATCGCCGCCCAGTTGCTCCTTCAGTTGTGAGGGGGTACCGCGAGCGATGACGATACCATTGTCGATAATTGCCAAGTTATCGGCCAAAGCGTCGATTTCTTCGAGATAATGGCTGGTAATTAATACACTGGTTCCGGCCGCCCGCAATTGTCGCAGAAAATCCCAGACAATCAAACGACTTTCGATATCGAGGCCCACAGTCGGTTCATCCAGTACCAAAACTTCCGGCTGATGCAGTAATCCCGCTGCTAAATCCAGCCGTTTTTTGATGCCGCCGGAATAGGTCCCCGTTTTTTTGTCGGCGTATTCCTCTAATCCTAAAAGATTTATTAATTCTTTAATTCGATCTCTTGACTTTTGAGCGGGAATGTGATAGAGAGCCGCTTGTAGTTGCAACAGTTCCCGGCCCGTGAGCATTTTATCGAGGGCGACTTCTTGGGCAACGTAACCCAGGCGTTTACGGGCGGATTTGGGGTTATTCAGGGCATCGACACCCCCCACCTCGATTTTGCCGCCGTCGGGTTTAGCAAGGGTGCAAAGACAGCGAATCGTGGTGGTTTTCCCCGCACCATTGGGACCGAGTAAACCGAAGATTTCTGCCGCTGCCACGGTAAAGGAGATATCTTTAACCGCTGCTGTCTGACCGTAGGATTTTTTTAACTTTTCGATCGCCACCGCAAGGGTCATAAGCTGATTTTCGCCCACTTGAGCGAGACAATTTTTTGGTTAACTTTCTCGGTCTATTTTAACCCAGATTCCCCACTGCAAAATCTAGTAAGTGGGTGAGTGGAATTAAATATAAGATGAACGTAGGTTGGGTTGAAGCATGAAACCTGAGAGGGGGACAAGCGAGCTAGAAGGTAGATAGGGCAAGCGATATCGCTCTTTGTCCTTTGATGTAATCCTTCAACCGATAGCGGCTAATTTGCATTAGCTCTTCTATATTTTTTG
>NZ_SFBV01000275.1:0-10993 GCF_007095585.1 Microcystis sp. M_OC_Ca_00000000_C217Col | reverse complement strand
TGGGGCGAAAGTCTGTGGACTCTGTGTAAGACAGTACATGGTTTTTTAACTGTGGTATGCGACGGTGGTGGAAGCAGAAACTTAAATCGTGAGGTTTAGGAATCGCCGCACTTTTAGGGGGGCGAGGATGTCAACAGGACTGAGTTAATCGTGAATGATTAAATGGCGATCGTGATCGCTGCTCACCGCTCCCTGACGCTGAAATTCGCCTAATAAACGCGTCACCGTTACCCTTGTAGTACCGATAGCATTGGCGAGATTTTGATGGGTTAAACGGATCTTTAAACGACTGCCTTGGGCGATTGGTTCTCCCATTTCCCGCTTTAATAGCTGTAGTAACTGCTGGAGACGTTCCTCGACTCGTTTGATTCCTGCGATCGCAAGTAGGGATTCCGTTTGTTGTTGACGACGGATCATTTGATTTAACATCATCCTGGTTAATTCCGCCGAATTTTCCACTTCGGCGATCGTGTACCACTTTAGGTACAGTTCCGACAAGGCTCTGGCGTGATAGGATTCCAGATGGGTCAAATTTAAGCCAAAAAAGTGGGATGAATGAACCCAGCCTAGTAAAATTTCCTCCCCACTCTCAGATACTTGACTTAGTTGCGCCATACCCCGATAAACTTGCCAGACTCCATCAACCACCAGAGGAATATTTTCCCCGCGATCATAAAAATGGAGCCGACGACTCTCGCTATAGTCTTCTCGGAAGGGTGAGGAGTTGGGATTATAGGTCAGCAACATGATCAAAGTTCTCCTAGGTGAGGGGCTAACAATTTTAACCCCACTCTACGGTATCAAGGTAAACATTAGGTAATCCCCAGATTAACAGTTATCATTTATCAGTTATCAGTTATCAGTGGGTCAGTTATCAGTTCACTGATTACTGTTCACTGTTCACTGAAATAATACTAAATCCGTTGAGTAACGCACAGAAAACGGGTTTCTCGGAGAAACCCGTTTTCTGCTCATGTCCCCCATTTCCCTCTCCCGCAGCTGAAAAACCTACAGATTATTAATTTAAAGCATCTTTAAGAGCCGTGCGAGCGGCCAGATGATTGCGGGTTGAGGTGAGAATTTCCGATTCTCGTTGGAGACGACTGACTGTATCGAGCATTTCTAATAAAGCTTGTTGTTCCCCGGCCACACCGTAGAGATTACCCGCCACCCAGTAGGATAATTCCAGGGGAAGACTAGGCAAATCGTCGGGGAGTTCAATTTTTTGAGCGGTTAATTTGGCTGATAGATGGACCACATCCCGCAGCAGTCGATCCACTTCTTTGGCCAGAGGTCGCAGATCTTGGATGGTGGGGACATCTTCAATCCACTCCACCAAACCGACACGATAGGGTTTTTCCCGGACGTATTCTAGGACACGGAAACGCTGTTGACCGATGGTGAGAATTTTTAAGCGATCATCCGGGAGACGTTGACAACGGACAACTTCCGCACAACTGCCGACTTTAGCGATTTCTCCCGTGGCTGGATCTACCATTAAGACCCCAAAACGGCGATCTTCTTCCAATATCGTATTCATCATAATCCGATAGCGAAACTCGAAGATGTGCAGGGGCAGAGGACGACCCGGGAATAAAACAACTTCGGGTAGGGGAAAGAGAGGTAATTCTCTAACGGCAATGGAAGAAGTGGCCATAGGTTTAGTAAAAAAAAACCGATCTTTTCTTATTTTTACACAATACCCCCTGAACCGCTAGGTAAGGGCAAGAGACTCCGAGCCAGTATTCAGGAGTCGGGAGATTGCCTTTATTTATTCTCCCCACACCCCACACCCCACACCCCACACCCCACACCCCACACCCCACACCCCACACCCCACACCCCACACCCCACACCCCATCTCAATGCACTTACTGCATGATATAAATCCTTAAACACGATGGTTAACGGATTTCTGTTACAAACAATACAAAATTATCCAAGTTAAAAATAATTAAATAACAAATAGAGACTAGGTAAATTACTAAATTTTTGCTAATGACGACGGTATTTTAAAGAATACTTATTGTTAAATCCCGATTTCTTCATTTCTAACCCGCACCAACTAGAACAATTACACCCACAAACCAAAAGGAGATAGATTCGTGGTACAAGCACCTGAAAAAGATGGAACAACTCTCAATAAATTCGAGAAATTTAAAGCAGAAAAAGACGGATTAGCCATTAAAGATGAACTAGACCATTTTGCCCAAATCGGTTGGGAAGCGATGGATAAAACCGATTTAGAATATCGCTTAAAATGGGTGGGGGTCTTTTATCGTCCCGTCACCCCGGGCAAATTTATGATGCGTTTGCGGGTTCCTAACGGCATTATTAGCAGTGAGCAAATGCGCGTTTTAGGGGAAATCGTGCAGCGTTACGGCGATGATGGTAATGCCGATATTACTACTCGTCAGAACCTACAATTACGCGGTATTCGCATCGAAGATCTTCCTGATATTTTCCAACGACTAAAATCCGTGAGTATGACTTCGGTACAATCGGGCATGGATAATGTCAGAAATATTACCGGTTCACCCATGGCAGGACTAGACGCGGATGAATTAATTGATACCAGGGAATTAGTCCAAAAAGTCCAAGATATGATTACCAACTGCGGTCAAGGTAATTATCAATTTAGCAATCTGCCCCGCAAATTTAATATTGCCATCGAGGGGGGACGGGATAACTCGGTTCATGCGGAAATTAACGATATTGCCTTTGTTCCTGGCTATAAAGAGGGAGAATTAGGCTTTAATGTCGTGGTGGGTGGCTTTTTCTCGGCTAAACGCTGTGAAGCGGCAATTCCTATGAATGTTTGGGTGAGACCGAATCAGGAAGTGGTGGATTTATGCCGAGGAATTTTGGAAGTTTACCGCGACAATGGATTGCGCGCCAATCGTCAAAAATCCCGTTTAATGTGGTTAATTGATGAGTGGGGAATCGAGGAATTCCGCACGCGGGTGGCTAATCACTTAGGTTATGCCTTGGCAACGGCCGCCGAAAAAGACGCAATCGACTGGGAAAAACGGGATCATTTGGGAGTTTTTCCGCAAAAACAGGAGGGATTGAGCTATATCGGTCTTTGTGTTCCCGTTGGTCGTCTATTTGCCGATGATATGTTCGATTTGGCCCGGATTGCCGAAGTGTATGGCAGCGGAGAATTGCGTTTAACCGTGGAACAAAACGTGATTATTCCCAATATAGCGGCTGAAAATATGGCGACTCTTTTAACCGAGCCTTTACTGGCTAAGTTTACCCCCAATCCCACTCCTTTACAACGAGCGCTCGTTTCCTGCACGGGGGCGCAATTCTGCAATTTTGCCCTGATTGAAACCAAAAATAAGGCTGTGGACTTGATTAGTCAGTTAGATGCCGAATTAAATATCCCCCGGGGTGTGCGTATGCACTGGACTGGTTGCCCTAACTCCTGCGGACAACCCCAAGTGGCCGATATCGGTTTGATGGGGACAAAAGCGCGCAAAGACGGCAAAACCGTGGAGGGAGTTGACCTCTACATGGGGGGTAAAGTGGGTAAAGATGCTCACCTGGGAAGCTGTGTACAAAAAGGGATTCCCTGTGAAGACCTAAAATCGGTGTTAACTTCTATCCTCATCGAGCAATTTGGGGCGACACCGAAGGGTTAATTAACAAGTTTCTCGATGTAGGGTTGATTCATGAATCAACCCTACCCAAACCCCCCGTTGGGGGCGTGGCGCGGTCACTGAGCCTGTCGAAGTGCCGCCCCCAAACCCCGGAGCGCATTAGTTTTTCGGTGGGATGCTTACACGCAGCTGCTGACGCATCTGTAATAATTTAAGAGTCACTCCCCTTGCAGGAGTGCCTGTCCTGATATGTAGCCTATAGTCAACGGATTTAGTATCAGATGGGAATCGTTACTTCGCTTCAAATTGAGCTTGTTTACGAAGTAATTCCCCGATGGTTAAATTGGGTTGGGGTCGGCCATCAAAAACCGTTCCTACCTCAAATTTTTGCAACTGTACCCTTGCCAAATGATAGGCCTCATCGGGTAGGGGAATATAACCAATACTATCTAATAAATTGGGAACTCGATCGAGATAATATTTAACAAATTTCTCTAAAGCGGGATTCTCTTGGGCTTTTTGGGCATTAACATAGATAAACAAAGGACGCGATAAAGGCTGATATTTACTATCCTCGACATTGCCGCGAGTTGGTTCAATACCGTTAACTTTCAAAGCTTTTAATTTATCCCGATTTTGTTCATAGTAAGCATGGCCAAAATAGCCTAAAGCGTTGGCATCTTGACTGACGGCATTAACTAAAGCTTGGTCATCTTCACTAAAATTAAAGTCCCCACGACTGGCATCTTTGCCGTTAATTACCTCACTAAAAAAATCGTAGGTTCCGGAGTCTTTACCCGGCCCATGAAGGGTAATCGGTTGGTCGGGCCAAGCGGGATTAATTTGATTCCAACGTTTGATTTTATTCTCGGCCGCTGGTTCCCAAATAGTTCTTAATTCTGTGGTGGAAATATCATCAACCCAGTTATTTTGGGGATTGACTACCACGGTTAAAGCATCAAAAGCGATCGGTAGTTCGATAAATCTTACCTTATTAGCATCACATTCTTTTAATTCTTCCACAGAAATTGGTCGAGAAGCATTATTAATATCCGTTTCTCCCGCACAAAATTTTCTAAAACCACCGCCGGTTCCTGAAATATTAGCGTCAACTTTAACATCAGCCAAAGCTTTGTGGGGAGGATTGGCTTTAAAATCTTCGAGAACTTTATCGGTAATTGGTGCTACGGTACTCGAACCATCGATTTTAATTGGTTTTAGGTCTTGAGGATTAATATTGGCACAAGCGGGGAAAAGTAGAGCAGTTCCTAGTATGGTTGCCACTACTTTGGTGGGACGAGATAGCTGAGTAAAGATTTCTAGCATAGGTGTCAAAAGGAGAAAGTAAAAACGGGTATTGGGGAGACTTTTCAGTTATCACTGGGGAAGTAGGGAAGTGGGAAGAAAAAAGCTGAGGGATGATGGATAAAAACCTTAATCTTTTCTTTGTTGTTTTTACGTCACTATAATGGTAGGGAAAGAGAAACCCCCTATCTAGACAGGAAAAGTTAGTGGCTTTACCCGCGACTTAAAACTAATGTTTAGTCAAAACAAATGGTAAAAGAAGTGGAGATTTTTGTCTAGTTATCGAGAAAATTTTTATTGACAATACATTACGTTCTTTTATTCACTTCTTAACCTATTCTTTACCAAGCAGTGGTAAATTCTAGCGTAAGATTTAAGGCAGTTTACGGATCAAAATTAATCCTATGCTCAACAAAAATAGAACCCATTTACTAACATCCTTATCCCTAGCGACTCTAACAGCGACTTTAACCGCTTGTGGTGGCGGCGATACGGCGGGAACCAGCGGAGAGGGAAGCAATAGAATCGCCCAGGTTCCTCTGCAAGGAGAGGTCGCCCTCAATGGTGCGGGCGCTTCTTTTCCTGCACCCCTATATCAAAACTGGTTTGTCACCATCAATCAACTATTTTCTAAACTGCTAATTAACTATCAATCTACCGGTAGCGGGGCGGGAGTCGAACAATTTATCCAAGGTACGATCGATTTTGGCGCTTCCGACGTAGCCATGACTGACGAAGATATGGCCAGAGTTAGCCGCGGGGTTTTACTGCTACCGATGACGGCGGGAAGCATCGTTATGGCTTATAATTTGCCCGGAGTAGAAGGGCTGAAACTAAGTAGGGAAGCATATGTAGGCATCTTTTTAGGCACGATTACCCGTTGGAACGATGCCAAAATTGCCGCCGATAACCCCGATTTAAAACTACCCGATGAAGAAATTACCGTAGTTCACCGGGCAGACGGTAGCGGAACAACGGGAGTTTTTACCAAGTTTTTAAGCGCCGTTAGTCCCGAATGGAAAAAAAGCATCGGGGAAGGAAAAGCCGTACAATGGCCGACCAAAAAAGGTAAATTTCTTGGCGGTAGAGGCAATGAGGGTGTAACTGCCCTAATTCAACAAAATCAAGGCTCGATCGGCTATATTGAGTACGGTTTCGCTAAAAATAATAACCTGCCCATGGCCGCTCTACAAAACCAGGCGGGTAAATTTGTCGCCCCCGATGAAACCAACGCCGCTGCTACCCTCGCTAACGTTGAACTGCCTGAAAATTTACGCGCTTTTATCGTCGATCCGCCGGGGGAAAATTCCTACCCCATTGTCACCTATAGTTGGATGTTAGTTTATAAAAAATACGACGATCCCCAAAAAGCTTTAGCAATGGAGGCGATGATCGAATTTGGACTTAACCAAGGACAAGAACAAGCAGCTCCCCTTGGTTATATTCCCCTACCGAAAAACGTCCGGGAACGAGTAGCCGCCGCTGCCGATGTCATCTATCCTGATTACACGATCAAGGTGGATTAGTCGCCGAAAAAATGTATTCAAAGTTACAATACTGTAGAAAGGTCAATTTCGACCTTAGCTACCGCAAACTAGCTGGATTTAAACCCTAATCATGAGTGCGCCCACAGTTTCACCCGACTCAACTTTTAAAGAACGTCCAGAATCGGAAAAAATCCTCGATAAAGGCTTTGTTGGATTAACTACCGCCTTTGCCATCGCTATTGGGGTAATTTTGCTCCTAATTGCCCTAGTGATTTTTATTCGGGCTTTACCGGCGATTCAAACCTTTGGTCTGGGATTTTTGACCAGTAGTGCTTGGAATCCCGTGCGCGGTCGCGAAGAATTCGGAGTTCTGCCCGTTATCTACGGAACTCTCGTTAGTTCTCTGATTGCCCTCCTGATTGCTGTTCCCCTCGGCATCGGTTCAGCCATTTTTTTAAGCGAAGATTTTATCCCCTTAAATGCGCGGACAATTTTGGTTTTTCTCGTACAACTTTTGGCCGCTATTCCCAGTGTTGTTTACGGATTATGGGGTATCTTTGTATTGATTCCTATCCTCAGACCCCTTGGTAACTGGTTAAATGCTAATTTTAGTTGGATTCCTCTGTTTAGTACTCCTTTAGGGGGTCCTGGAATGTTACCGGCGGGGGTTATTTTAGCAATTATGATCCTGCCGATTATTATCGCTATCTCTCGTGACTCTTTGGCCGCTTTACCGCCGGATTTGCGGCAAGCTTCCCTAGGTTTGGGGGCCACCCGTTGGGAAACGATTTTTCGGGTCTTAATTCCTGCCGCTTTTTCTGGGATTGTTGGGGGGATTATGTTAGCTTTAGGGCGCGCTTTAGGGGAAACCATGGCAGTAACGATGATTATCGGCAATTCTAACCGCATTAGTGCCTCTATTCTCGCCCCTGCTAACACGATCGCTTCCTTATTGGCTAACCAATTCGCCGAAGCATCGGGAATGCAAGTATCAGCTTTAATGTATGCGGGTTTTGTTCTCTTGGTTTTGACCCTAGTAGTCAATATCTTCGCAGAATTAATCGTTAATCGCGTCAAAGCTAAGTATTAAGCCGTCGGTCGTCAGTTATCAGTTATCAGTTTTGAGTTTTAAGTTTTGAGTATTAAGTGAGCAGTTTGTATTAAGTGTTCATCATCAAATGGCAGTTTACTGCTGTCTTTTCACTTTTCACTGTTTACTAATCACTGATAACTGATTACTGTTCACTGATTACTGATAACTGATTACTGTTTAAGTAGCTGGTTATAATTAAATTAAAAATGGATTTTAGCTTCGATCCTCCCTTAATCCCCCCTTAATCCTAGGCTTGATTCATAGTAGGGTTGATTCATGAATCAACCCTACCCTTAATCCCCCCTTGATAAGGGGGGTGTCTGACAACTTTTAACACCTACCTACTTACTGTTCACTGATTACTGATAACTGATAACTGATTACTGATATGGATAGTGCGAATTTAGGCAATAATCTCAAAAAGAAACCGAGTAGTCCTCGATCGCTATTGGGGACAATTATGACCGTCCTATCGGGTTTATGTTTAGCCGTAACCGTGATTCCCCTCTTTGCCGTCCTAGGCTTCGTTTTTGTGCAAGGGGTGGGCCGTTTAAACGCCAATCTCTTTACCAAATTACCGCCACCGCCGGGGTTAGGAGGAGGAGGCATCGCTAACGCCATTTTAGGGACAATTATCGTCGTCGCCCTGGCCACAGCGATCGCAGTTCCCATTGGCGTTTTAGCGGCGGTTTATCTCTCGGAATTTAGCGGTGATAACAAACTTGCCCAGGGTGTGCGCTTTGCTACCAACGTTCTAGCGGGTGTCCCTTCGATTATTGTCGGGGTTTTCGCCTACGGTTTGCTAGTTGCCCCCTTATTTGGCGAAGGAACAGCCCTTTTAGGCTTTTCTGCCCTGGCTGGTTCGATCGGTTTAGCGGTGTTAATGTTACCCACTATTATTAGAACCACCGATGAGGCTTTAAAAATCGTTCCCCAAGACATCCGCTGGGCAGCCATGGGTTTAGGGGCCTATAACTACCAAACCGTCCTAAAAATCGTCCTTCCTGCCGCAGTTCCCGCTATTTTAACCGGTGTGACTTTAGCAATTGCTAGGGCTGCCGGGGAAACCGCCTCCTTAATTTTTACGGCATTATTCTCTAACTTTTGGCCTCGGGGTGTCTTTGAACCGATTGCCACCCTTTCGGTCTTAGTTTTCAACTTTGCTACTGCCCCTTTTGCCCCTCAACAGCAATTAGCTTGGGCAGGTGCTTTAATTCTGGTGCTTTTGGTGTTGTTAACTAACATTTTATCCCGTTTAGCCACGCGCCAGAAAACCTATTAAGTCAAGGAAAAAGAACGTAGGTTGGGTTGAAGCATGAAACCCAACGCCCGCATAGTTTACGCTCCCGCTAACCCATCCTACAAATAATTGTGCCTCTCTACTTAAGTCAGGGAAAAAGTGAAAAGCAAAAAGGGATATTTAAGTAAAAATCCACCTATCTTTCCAATTCATCAATTAGTCAAATTCAAGGGAAATAATTTATGCTAACTAACTCTAACCCCCATTCTACAGGAACCGTTTTAAAGGTCGATAAGGCTGATATCTACTATGGTAATTATCGGGCAGTACGAGACGTTTCCATCGATATTCCCAAAAATAAAGTCACCGCTTTTATCGGACCCTCTGGCTGCGGAAAAAGTACCATTCTCAGGTGTTTTAATCGTCTCAATGATTTAATTCACGGTTTTCGTATTGACGGCAAAGTTTTTTACCATAACCAGGATATTTACTCTCAAGAGGTGGATCCTGTCGAAGTCAGAAAATATATCGGTATGGTGTTCCAGCGCCCTAATCCTTTTCCCAAATCCATCTATGATAATGTGGTTTACGGAGCGCGATTAAATGGTTATAAAGGCGATTTAGATGAATTAGTAGAAACTTCCTTGCGTCGAGCAGCTCTCTGGGAAGAAGTAAAAGATAAACTGAAAGAAAGCGGTTTTTCCCTATCGGGGGGACAACAACAAAGATTATGTATTGCTCGAACTATTGCCGCTCAACCAGAAGTATTATTAATGGATGAACCCTGTTCAGCACTTGATCCAATTTCAACTTTAAAAGTTGAGGAATTAATGCACGAATTAAAAGAACGTTATACAATTATTATTGTTACTCACAATATGCAACAAGCTACTAGAGTAGCAGATTTAACGGCCTTTTATAACGCTGAACCCACCGATAAAGGTGGCAAAATTGGTTATTTAGTCGAGTTTGATCATACGAACAAAATCTTCGGTGATCCTCAAGAACAAGCAACTAAAGATTATGTTAGTGGACGTTTTGGCTAAATCCAGTTATCAGTTATCAGTTATCAGTATCAGTTATCAGTTATCAGTTATCAGTTATCAGTTATCAGTTATCAGTTATCAGTTATCAGTTATCAGTTATCAGTTATCAGTTATCAGTTATCAGTTATCAGTTATCAGTTATCAGTATAAAGTGGCAAGTTTGGAGTTTTCTTTTCACTGATTACTGTTTACTGTTCACTGGTCACTGAAAAAAACACCCAACACCTATTCCTTTGAAAATTATGTATAGTACCGATGTTGTTACCGATGCGGTTTTGAGAACCAAAAACTTAAATGTTTACTACGGTTCTAATCTCGCTGTTCGTGATGTTAACCTTGATATTCCTGAGAAAAAAGCGGTCGCTTTTATCGGTCCTTCTGGCTGCGGTAAAAGTACGGTTTTGCGCTGTTTTAATCGCATGAATGATCTGGTTAAAAGTGCCAAAATTGAGGGAAAAGTTACCTTTCGCGGTCAAGATATTTATGGTAATTCCGTTAATCCTATCGGGTTACGCAGTCGTATTGGTATGGTTTTTCAGAAACCGAATCCTTTCCCTAAATCTATCTATGAAAATATCGCTTTTGGGGCGCGCTTAAATGGTTACATCGGCGATATGGATCAATTAGTAGAGGAATCTTTAAAAAAAGCCGTTCTCTGGGATGATGTTAAAGATAAACTCAAAGAAAGTGGTTTAGCTTTATCGGGGGGACAACAACAAAGGTTATGTATTGCCCGCGCTATTGCGGTTAAACCGGAAGTTGTTTTAATGGATGAACCCTGTGCGGCACTCGATCCAATTTCTACCCTAAAAATTGAGGAATTAATTCACGAATTAAAAACCCAATATACTATAGTTATTGTCACCCACAATATGCAACAAGCGTTGCGGGTTTCTGATTTAACGGCTTTTTATAATGCTGAACCGACCCCAAAAGGCGGTAAAGTGGGTTATTTAGTGGAATATGATCGCACCGAGGTTATCTTTCAAAATCCTGCTCAAGAGTCCACTAGAGATTATGTTAGCGGTCGTTTTGGTTAATTACTTTAGTCTTTTTGAGATCAATTATCGGGATGAGTTAATCAACTTGTTCTGATTTTGGCTCTTCTGGTTTTCGTGTGTTAATTTTTGTTATGAATTAAAGCAAGCAAACAGCTTAAGTCGAAGATGTTCAAAATTGGTAAATCCATAACTCATTCTTTTAATAAGCTTTATTTT
>NZ_SFBV01000274.1:0-5226 GCF_007095585.1 Microcystis sp. M_OC_Ca_00000000_C217Col | reverse complement strand
CTCCATTTTTTTGCTTACCTCCACCTTAATTCCTTCTTTCAAAACTATACCTATCAATCGTTTCCCCTTTTTTTAAGTTTCTTCTCTTTTTGTTAAGAAAGATCCGACTAATGGATAGCCTTGATAAGGGGGGCAGGGGGGATCGAACCTAAAATCCATTTTTAATTCAATTATAACCAGCTACTTATCTAACTGCCTATTGCCTATTGCCTATTGCCTATCCTAAGCAAGAAGTTGATTTTGTTCAATGTCCTAGTATATATGATCGCTAAGTGCAGATGATCTTAGAAAGACTAATGACCGAAGATCATTGGGGGGTTTATCTGACACGAATTTATATTAAACTTAGGATTGGTTTATTGAATTATCGTCTTATTAAAACTGTGGAAGTAATGGAAATCGGGCAAAAAGTCAAGGTCTGTCGCTTAAGAGACCGCGTTAACTCGGACGTAGCGGGTAAATTGGGTAAAGTGGGTGTCATCAAAAATTTTAAGATGACCGATGGCAGCGGTGTTGGTGCTGTTGTCCAGTTCGATGATAAGACCGCTACTTGGTTTTTTGAGGATGAACTCAAACTCATCTAAATATAACGCTTAGGAATTAATTATGTCCTTAATTTTGACCTTTTTGGGCAAGGGGGGCAGCGGTCGCAGTACAATAGCGATCGCTTCGGCAAAGAAAATGGCTGGTCTGGGGTCAAAAGTTCTCTTGATCGGGCAAGATTCTGGTCCCGCTTGGGGATTACTCCTCAAGGCCTCGCCTAGCTCCTCTATTACGGAAATTGCCCCTAATCTCTCGGTTGTCCAGCTTAGTAGTACCCAGTTACTAGAAAAAAGTTGGGAAGAAGTCAAGGAATTGGAAAAGCAGTATTTGCGTTCTCCCACCTTGAAAAATGTTTATGGTCAAGAGTTGGGCGTTTTACCCGGAATAGACCAAGCTCTAGCCTTAAATTTCCTGCGGGAACAGGATAAAAGCGGAAATTACGATGTCATCATCTACGACGGCAGCGGAGATATAAACAGTCTGCGAATGTTAGGGATTCCAGAGGTGGGCAGCTGGTATTCACGGCGTTTCCGGCAGGTTTTCAGCGATTCTGAGATTGGTCGCACCCTTTCTCCCTTTTTGCAACCAATCGCCGCCGCCGTGCTGAATTTCTCCTTTAATCCCGACGGTTTAGGGAAGAAGGTCGATAATAACATTCTAGACGAGGGACGTTCCGCTTTAGCCGATCCTCGGCGAGTTTTAGCCTATCTAGTCACCAATGATGATCCAATTGCGATCGCAGATGCCAAATATCTTTGGGGTGGGGCGCAGCAAATCGGTTTAAATGTGGGGGGAGTGATTTTTAATCGCTGTCAGAGTGCTACGGAGGATTTTGCCCCGCTGCCGGCTGCGATTTTACCCGACCGTCAAGGAGAAGATTGGCAGGAATTAATCGCCGAGTTACCCAATTTTCTCACGGTGCAGCCGCCCAAACCGTTAATAATCGATACGGCAGCCGGTCAGGTAAAGGTTTATTTACCCGGATTCGAGAAAAAACAGGTAAAACTGACGCAATCGGGTCCAGAATTAACCATCGAAGCCGGGGATCAACGGCGTAATATTGATGTACCACCGCCTCTAACCGGACGAGCGGTAAAAGGGGCCAAATTCCAAGACGGTTACTTAATTATTTCTTTTTAAGGGATTATGTCGAACACCGAGATAGAAAACAAGGATAATCGAGGCGCAAAAACTCGCCAATTATTGGGCATGAAAGGGGCCTCATCGGCAGAAACTTCCCTCTGGAAAATCCGCTTACAATTGATGAAGCCGATCACTTGGATTCCTCTAATTTGGGGGGTTGTCTGTGGGGCGGCTTCATCGGGGAATTATACTTGGTCTTTAGAAGATGTCTTAAAAGCGGCCACCTGTATGTTACTTTCTGGTCCATTGATGACTGGTTATACCCAAACTTTAAATGATTTTTATGATCGAGAAATTGATGCAATTAATGAACCCTATCGTCCGATTCCTTCGGGGGCAATTTCTATTCCCCAAGTGGTCGGTCAGATTTTGGTTTTATTAGCAGCTGGGTTAGGAATATCTTATCTTCTTGATCGCTGGGCCGGTCATGATTTCCCGCTCATGCTCTGTTTAACCCTATTTGGTTCTTTTATTGCCTATATTTATTCAGCGCCGCCTTTAAAATTAAAACAAAATGGTTGGCTAGGAAATTATGCCCTCGGTGCTAGTTATATAGCCTTACCTTGGTGGGCAGGTCACGCCCTTTTTGGTCAGTTAAATTGGACAATTATGATCCTAACCCTCATCTATAGTCTGGCGGGTTTAGGCATTGCTGTGGTCAACGACTTTAAAAGTGTGGAGGGTGACGAAAAATTAGGCTTAAAATCCTTGCCAGTTATGTTCGGAATTACCACCGCAGCTTGGATTTGTGTGATTATGATCGATGTTTTTCAAGCAGGAATTGCTGGCTATCTGATTAGTATTCATCAGAATCTTTATGCCGCTATTTTACTGTTATTAATTATCCCTCAGATCACTTTCCAAGATATGTATTTTTTGCGGGATCCGCTCAAAAATGATGTCAAATATCAAGCCAGCGCCCAGCCTTTTCTAGTGTTAGGAATGTTGGTGACAGGTTTGGCTTTAGGTCAGGGGATACTCTGAAGATTGTAGTTAATAAAAACAGGAAATATCCAGTTTATGGGACATAATCGCCTTGAATTGGGCTTCTGTTTAAGGTAACTTGAGCGGTCAAGGGGGGTGAAAATGGATTTTCGGTTCGATCCCCCCTTAATCCCCCCTTGATAAGGGGGGTGCCGATCCCGCCTTGATAAGGGGGGTATCTGACAATTTTTAACACCTACCTACTTAGCTCGATCCCTAGTCTTTTCGTTACAATCAAGAGGGAATCGATGCCGGGGGAAAAATTTACCTTTTTTTCTTCCCTCCGATTTGCCATTCTTGACGAACTAATCAAGAATAGTTTCTGTTTAACAAGATTGATTGAGACAAGTATCTCGAACCTAGTCACCATGAGTAATACCAGTAATTTTCGCCAAGCTTTACGCGAGGCTAAAAGCCAAGCACTTATCGGCCCCAATGTTATCCCCAAGGCCCTGCCCTATCTCGGTGGCGGTCTAATTTTGACTGCGGTGGGAACCTATGGCGGTTTAGGTGTGATCCAATCCTATCCCCAGATTTTCTTCCCGACTTTCTTTGTCGCCCTGGTTGCCGAGATTATTTTATTTTTTGTCGCCCGTAATACTGCGGAAAGAGGCAATACAGGCACTGCTCTGCCCCTGCTGACTCTCTATAGTCTTCTTTCTGGCTATACTCTCAGTGGAATCGTCTATGTGGCCTTAGGTACTTCCGGTGTCGGTTTGCGAGGAGTAGCAATTGCTGCCCTCGGTTGCGGCATTGCTTTTGTGTTGGGACGGAATATCGGCTCTAATCTGTCGGAAAAAGATGGTTTAGCCCTGACTCAAACCGTTAGCATCGGTATTCTCGCTCTCTTTATTGTTCTCATTGGTCAGCTAATTTTCTCTATCTTTGGTGGTGCTACTCCCACCTGGTTAGAAATTGCTATTTCTGGCATCGGGGTTTTCTTGTTTGCTGGTTCGGCAGTGGTGGACTTTTACATCTTGCCCCGTACCTACAGAGATGAACAGTATCTTAGTGCTGCTTTATCGATGTATTTGACCTATATCAACCTATTTATCTTTATTCTGCGCCTTTTAATCGCTCTTAACGGTCGAGATTAGGGCAAATAGAGAGGAGTTAGAAATTAGTTACAACCTAACTTCTAACTCCGCTAGAATAGTAAAGAAATGTAAACGGACTGTAAAGATCATGACTGAACCACAACCGACTCAAACCCCCAAATTAGAAGATCCCAAATTTGGTTTTAATGACTATGCCGAGCGCCTCAACGGTAGAGCCGCTATGATTGGTTTTGTGATCACCCTGTTGATTGAGTATCTAACTGGCCAAGGTCTGCTATCTTGGTTAGGGTTACAGTAGTTTTTTAGGCTTTTTTAGGCATTCTAGGGGAAATAAAGCCTTGAGTGTTAGCTAACGCATACAGGCTTCATGATTTTCCCCGTAGAATCCTTGCAGGACCGAATCACCTCGCTGTTGTGGTGTGCCGTGGGAGCGATTAGGAGCTTCAAAATCGCCCACTTCCGAGGCCGCTTCCGCTAGAAGTTTTCCTGCTATTATATAATCCTGTTTGGATAAACCTCTCGCTTCGGTAAATAACCAGGAAAGGGTATCTCCGGCTAGACAATCGGCCTGTAATTCAATGCCGATGCTCATTCCACCTTCATCGATGCCACCAATACCCCGATTCCACTGAACAGCGTGAGCGGCCTCATGAGCGACGGCGTAAAGGGGAAATAGAGGATTATCGCTAATACCAGTAACTTGCTTGAGATTGACATAGACTGTATTATCTACAGTGCAGAAAGCCGCTAGGGAAATTACGCCGCAGGGAGTGGTTATCGGCCCATTGCTTAACAAATACTTAAAATTGATCTGGTGTAATTGAGCCGTATATTCAATTACCGCTTCTAGGGCATCCGTAATATCGTCTGCTTGCGCTCTCTGGGCTAGAGGGGATAAAATCAAGAGGGAACTACAAGAAACGGCAGATATCAGGGATAATAACCGTTTAAGGCCAGAGTTAGGTTTCATGGTACTAACAAAGTCGGGAGTGAGGAAGAAGTTTAATTGATCTGAATTAGCCTACCGCTACGATCACAATTTTAAAAGCTATGTATAAGACTTTCAGAGAAAATACAGAATTTACGCGGCTTTTGATCGAAGTTGACAGAATTTCTCCTCAAGGTTGAGGAAATTAATTTGGCACGACCACTGATTGTGTTGAAAATCTGCCCGTCAGTCAGGCAAAAAGCTCCCCATCAGGTCATTTCCCCATCTCCCCACCCCGAACATTCGTTACACTTGTACTACAAGTCTATCCCCATTTCTCGCAAACGAGCCGCCAGCCGTTGAGAACGCTGTCTTTCCGCTTCCAGAGCTTGCTGAGTAGCATTTAATTGCTCCTGTGCTGCGGCCGCTTGCTCCTGTGCTGCAGCTGCTTGCTCCTGTGCTGCTTCTTCTGGCAAGGGGATTAAATTGCCTTCCGAGTCATAAAATCTGGCCCAGATTGCCGTTTCTCGGTCAATAGTACCCTCCCAAGTTCCCAACCAATAGCCTAAG
>NZ_SFBV01000273.1:0-23180 GCF_007095585.1 Microcystis sp. M_OC_Ca_00000000_C217Col | reverse complement strand
ACCCCCCTTATCAAGGGTAGATCCCCCCGCCTATCGGCACCCCCCTTATCAAGGGTAGATCCCCCCGCCTATCGGCACCCCCCTTATCAAGGGGGGCAGGGGGGATCGAACCTAAAATCTATTTTTAATTTAATTATAACCAGCTACTTAATTTTTAGGGAAGACGACGAGGATTTATGGTTTCTCCTGGGGTAATTTCTGCACTTTTAGAGTGGAGTAAGCGAGTTTGTTCTAGGATAGTTTCTAAGTCTTCATCCGAGAATTCTTGTACATAGTTTAATTTCACTTCTTCTAGGAAGATAATTAATAACATCTCGATTCTTTCTAAACTGTGACGGGATTGTAATTCCCCGGCGAGAGATTGCCCGAAACGTTGGACTAATTGCTGTAATAAACGCTCAAAAACTTCGTCTTCTTGGGTAATCTTGTCAGCTATATTAACAAAAGATTGATACAATTGACTAGATAGACGATTGCTCAAGTCAGTTTTTAATCCTTTCATGCCGGGTAATCGCAATAAGCTTTGATAAGAAGGAGTTTGACTGAAAATTTTCTCGATATTGTATTTAATTAAAGCTTCTGCTTCTGGTTTAACTTGCGGTAAAACCTTGTCAACGGTGCTATTAACTACTAACCGAAAAATTTCGATAACTTCATTAGTATCATTGAGATTGCTATATCCGCCATTGAGGGATCGTTCGAGAAATTTCTCCACTTGTCCCTGTCGAATATATTCCTGAATTTTATTAATGATTCTCAGGAATATTATTTCAGTAATATCTTTAGAAATTAGCGCAACTAAGCCTTTAACTGCCTGCTCTTTAATCACCCTTAAGTTAATAATTTTCACTTGATCTAGGCGAATAACGGTAGGAATAAATCGCAACCATCTCCAGATAGGAATAAACAGAAAAATATCGTACCATCGCCATAACATAGCCTCGCGCCAACGCAGACCTTTATGAGTGCGAGCAATCCACCAAGTTCTTAGCATAAATTCCCAGAAAAAGATGGTACCAAATAAAAAATCGATCGCTTCAAAGTTATCTATCGGTCTCCCATCTTCTCCCAGGGGACGAAAATAATTAGTTTCTATTAAAGGTTGAATTTCTTGATTGAAAAATTTCAACTCTTTTTCCCAGCCATTTTGACTGAGATAATCCCAACTCCAAAACTTCTGAAAGGCTGCTTTTGCGGAAACATTTTCCGTTTGAAAAACCCGCAAGCGCATTCTATTTTTAATCTTCTCTAAAGTCCCAGTTTTCTCGACCGAGGCAAAGGGATTATTATCGATCATATCGACACTTTTTTGGCGTAAATTGGCTAAAATTTTCTCAATCTCTTGGCGATATTCTTGCAGATTAAACTCTGGGTTAAAGACCTTTTGATTAATTATTTCATTAAGTTTATCAACCGTATCTAAATATTCACTGGTACTGCGATAGGGTTTAATCCCTTTCACCACATCATACTTAGCGATTCCTTTAACAAAGGGAATTTCTAGGGGTTTGTCGGGAGGTATTTGTAATTCTTGAAAGGAAATCATTCCGAGTTTTATTGGTTCATTAAATCTTAATAAAGTTATTTGCAAGCGTCCCTGTAACCAAAAATCTCGCAGGGGAATATAGGTTAAATCGAAAATAACCAGAATATAATTACATAACACCAATAGGGCCATGCAAGTCTCAAAGAGATTGCGCGGGGAAAAACGACGGTTTCTACTCACGGGGGTTTTAGTCAAAGTCATTAGCCTAGAAAGCACACTTTGACCATGGTAAACCGAAAACGCCTAAACAGAGATGAGAAAACTAGAAAATAAACGTTTGGGTTTATAGTCGGCTCTCCACCTTGTAGATTTTGTAGGCTGCATGAATCAAATGTAAAGCACCTTATCTGAGGTTAAAATTTATTCTTTCTAATTGTTGCTAGAAATGGGTTATGATGTTTATGTGTTTAGGTGCTAAAGGAGAAAAATCATGGTACATTGGTCACTAACCCTATCAGCAAAAATAGAGCAACGGTTACGGGGTTATTGAAGATATTCTCATCATAACCCCCCGTCAAGCCTTAGATATTCTTCAACAGCTTATCCCTACCTAGGATGAAAATAATTATAAATTTCCTTAGCTAATTGTTCCCCAATTCCTGTCACCTGTTGCAATTGTTCTAGGGAAGCTTCGCGAATATAATCCAGAGAATGAAAATGAGCTAATAAATCTTTTTGTCGCTTAAAACCTAAACCCGGTATCTCATCCAGACGGGAACGGCGACTTTTTTGCATCCTTTGTTGTCGGTGAAAGCTAACAGCAAAGCGGTGCGCTTCATCCCTGACTCGACGTAATAATTGCACTCCGGGTTGTTCCTTATCTGTCTCTAAAGGAGAGGATTCTCCTGGTAAAAAAATCTCCTCTCTCTGTTTAGCTAAACTAACAACTTTTACCTGTTCTAATAAATTCATCTCCCCTAAAACTGTCACCACTGCCGATAATTGTCCTTTTCCCCCATCAATCATGACCAAATCGGGAAAATCATCACTTTCGGCAATATTATCGGGATTTTCGGCATAACGACGGAAACGCCGGCGAATTACTTCTGCTAAACTGGCAAAATCATCGGAATGGCCGATTTTAACTTCGGGATTTTTGATTTTATAGTGACGATAATGTTGATTAGCGGCCACCCCATCGATAAACACCACTCCCGACGCGACTGCATTAGAACCCTGAATATGAGAAATATCATAACCCTCGATGCGGTGCGGCAGTGCCGGTAAATCGAGAATTACCGCTAAATCCTGCAAAGACTGTAAATCTCGTTCGGCGCTTCTTTTCGTCTTTTCTAACTCATAAAGAGCGTTTTTCTCCACCATAGCTAATAAATCCGCCTTACTTTGCCGTTGGGGAACAGTTAACTCGACTTTGCGACCTTTTTTTTCCCTTAACCACCCCGCTAACACCTCACCTTCCGGTAATTCGCAGGGTAACAGGATTTCGCTGGGAATTTCCACCCCTTCCACCGATAAATAATGTTCTTCTAGGACTTTTTGCAGGATTTCTCCCTCGTTTGCTGACTGACTATCGGCAAAAAATCCCAAACGTGCCACCAAACGACCGGAACGCACTTGGAATAATTGTATGCAACAATGCTGCTCGTCCTTAGCTAAAGCGATCGCGTCCCGGGATACGGTATCATCAGGTAAAGAGACTTTTTGATCGGTATTAAGGGCCTGTAATCCGCGAATTTGATCCCTAATCGTGGCCGCTTGTTCAAAATCTAGGTTTTCCGACGCTGCGAGCATCTTTGCTGCTAATTTCTCTAATAATTCCCCCGTCCTTCCCTGAAAAATCATCGCCACTTTCTGCAAGGTTTCTCGATAATCTTGGGGACTGATTAATTTTTGACAAACCCCCGGACAACGACCGATATCATAATTTAAACAGGGACGGTCTTTAAAAAGAGGTTGGGGACGTTGACGCAGGGGAAAAGTGCGTTTAATTAGGTGTAAAGTGTGGCGCAGCAGCCTAGTATCGACGTAGGGACCATAATAACGGTCTTTTTGGTTATTTATGCTACGTTTGCGGGTGATAAAAATGCGCGGATAGGTTTCCGACCAAGTAATACAAATGTATGGATATTTTTTATCGTCCTTGAGGAGAGTATTAAAATGGGGCTGATGTTGTTTAATTAGATTAGCTTCCAGGGCCAAGGATTCTGCTTCCGTGTCGGTGACGATAAATTCAATTTCTGTCACCTGTCGTACCATCAAAGCAATGCGGGGACTGAGGGGTTGACTGGGACGAAAATAGGAACGGACTCTAGACCGGAGTTTTTTGGATTTACCGATGTAGAGAATTTCGCCATTTTGGTCGCGCAGGAAGTACACCCCCGGTTCGAGGGGAATTTCCCGAAGACGATTTTCTAGGCGATCGAGGTCTTGGATTAGGGTAGAGTTAAGATTATTCCCGAACATCTTTTTATATTAGACAAAAAAATTACGCCAGTGGGTATTAGCTGACGTTTGGCAAGATATTTAGGGCAAATCTTCACAAAAATTAATAGGCTTCCGATTCGATTTGCTTAATCGGGACGAAACACTCTCCGGGGAGAAGAATCGGTTTATTGTTAAAAATCAATTGACCGCGATGATTGTCGCGGTTAATAGCGACACCGAAAGGACGTTTACTAACTCTGCTATTGAGGGTACAGTAGATGCGATAAATGCGTCTGGCTGCCCGTAAGACAGTAGGATCTAACAAAATTGGGATTTCCATATCGACACGCTGTTGTTCTGTTTTCTCGGATAGGGCCACCATATCACTCGTCTCCCCACGATTAAATTGACATATTTATTAAATCAATGGTATATGACGATTTCCGATTATGCCACTTTTGTTAGGATTCTAAAACTTTTAGGATGGCCTGGCCCATAGCTTGGCATCCCACCAATGTCATACCTTCTGAGAAAATATCTCCAGTACGATAACCGAACTCTAAAACTTTTTCGACGGCTTTTTCCAGCGCGGCTGCCGCTAAAGGCTGATTTAGCCCATATCTTAACATCATAGCAGCACTGAGAATCTGGGCGATCGGATTGGCCTTATCTTGGCCGGCGATATCTGGGGCCGAACCGTGGACGGGTTCAAAAACTCCCACCCCAGCAGTCCCTAAACTAGCGGAGGGTAACATTCCGATACTACCCGTTAACATGGCCGCTTCATCGGAGAGAATATCACCGAATAAATTGCCCGTGACGATAGTATCAAATTGTTTGGGGGCCCGGACTAACTGCATGGCTGCGTTATCGACGTAGAGATGGGAAAGTTCCACATCGGGATAATTAGCGGCCATTTTCGTCACCCGGTCGCGCCAGAGTTGGGAAACATCAAGAACATTAGCTTTATCGACGGAACAGAGTTTATTACCGCGTTTTTGGGCAATTTCAAAGGCCACCTTAGCGATGCGGTCCACCTCCGATTCTAAGTAAACCATGGTATTTACACCGCATTTTTCTCCCGTTTCCGTCTCAAAAATCCCCTTCGGTTGACCGAAGTAAACACCCCCGGTCAATTCCCGGACGACCATGATATCCACTCCCTCGATAATCTCCCGTTTGAGACTAGAAGCGTCAATTAATTGCGGAAAAATGGTGGCAGGACGTAAATTAGCAAAAAGACCTAAACCAGATCTTAAGCCTAATAATCCCGTTTCTGGCCTTTGCTGCCGAGGCAAATTATCCCATTTATAACCCCCAATAGCGGCCAAGAGAACAGCATGACTATTTTTACAGGCGCTCAGGGTTGCTTCGGGGAGAGGATTGCCGGTTTCATCAATGGCTGCCCCTCCAATTAAAGCGGTTTGGAAGTCAAACTGGAGGTCAAATTTTTTACCGATGACTTTCAGTATCTCTACGGTGACAGCGAGGATTTCCGGCCCGATGCCATCGCCGGGTAGTAGGGTAATGCGATACTGTTGCGTCATAGTTCTAGAACGGTAAAATAGGTCAGACTCTTGATTATAACATAGTTAGGTGAGCTTTTTTCTCCTAAAAATGTCAATCTTTCTCAGAAAAACCGGGGAACCGCCGCGGAATTAGCTAAGGAAATTCTCGATCCTCCGGTATTAATTAAACAGGCAGTTAATCCCCGATAACTAAACTAATTCTATATGGGAATCATCCCCAATCATAAAGCGTAAAGCTTTCGGACGTTGGGGAGCAATTTCTAATTTTGCCCGTCGTCCGATAACACTATCAACTATGCGCTGATGAATGCCAATAATTGTGGCATCTTTGAGAATAACACTGTGTTCTATGTCGGCATCAATTAATTTTGTGCCATTAGCTATACTGCTGTAGGGACCGATAAAACAATTCTCAATGTGACAATTTTCTCCAATAATGACAGGGCCGCGAATGGTACTATTAATAATTTTACTACCCTGGCCAATTTGTACTCGTCCGATCGCCTGACTATTAGGATCAATTTCTCCCTGTAAAGCAATTTCTAGAGAGGTATCGAGGATAATCCGATTTGCTTCTAATAAATCATCTTTTTTACCCGTATCTAACCACCAACCCAGTAGTTTATTCGCTTCTACTGCTTTATTTTGATTGATTAATTCTTGGATAGCGTCGGTAATTTCTAACTCACCCCGGCCCGAAGGTTGAATAGATGCGATCGCTTGGTGAATGGTGGGGGCAAAAAAATAAATCCCCACCAAAGCTAAATTTGAGGGAGGTTCTTTGGGTTTTTCGACTAAGTATAAAACTTTGCCAGTTTCATCTACTTTTGCCACCCCAAAAGCACTAGGATTAGAGACTTTTCGCAGGAGAATTAAAGCGTCAAGGGACTGTTTTTGGAAAGAGTCTAAAAAGGGCGATAAATCATCCTCGATTAGGTTATCACCCAAGTACATAATAAAGGGGGAATCTCCTAGGAAAGATTGGGCAGTTTTAACCGCGTGAGCTAATCCAGCCGGTTGATCTTGGCGAATATAAGTTATCTTAGCGCCAAACTGTTCACCACTGCCTGTGGTCTGACGAATTTCTTCCCCAGTTTCGGGACTGATAATAATGCCAATATCGGTAATTCCTGCGGATACAATTGATTCGATTCCATACCATAAAATCGGTTTATTGGCCACGGGAACTAACTGTTTTGCCCCAGTATAAGTTAGGGGACGTAACCTCGTACCTTTGCCACCGGATAAAATTAGTGCTTTCATAGTTTTAAAGATTAAATAGTTGGTTGAGCATAGCTTTGAGAGAATCTCGCCAATAGGGAGGAATATAACCCAATTGTTGCGAGATTTTTTGACCGGAAAGAACCGAGTAGGCCGGACGCACTGCTGGGGTAGGATATTCAGCAGTAGTAATGGGAATTACTCTCTGAATTTTTAAGGGAATACCGCTTATTTTTGCCTCCTCAAAAATAGCTTTAGTTAAATCAAACCAACTGGCAACACCGCTATTAGTAAAATTATAGATTCCTGCGGGATTATCGACATTAATTAAAAGCTGAGTAATGGCCGTGGCGATATCTTTGGACCAAGTGGGACTTCCCACCTGATCAACAACTACTTTTAACTCCTCTCTTTCCTTACCTAATCTCAGCATAGTTTTGACAAAATTACTTTTGCCATAACTGCCGTAAACCCAAGCAGTACGCAGGATAATTGCCTGAGAATTAACAGTTTTAATCTCCTCTTCTCCCCTTAACTTTGATTGTCCATAAACCCCTAAAGGATTAGTTAGATCGGTTTCTAGATAGGGGGTATTTTTCCGACCATCAAAGACATAATCTGTGGAAATATGAAGAAATTTAGCTTGAATTTTCTCGGCAGATTCCGCCATGATTTTCGGAGCTATAGCATTGATATAATAGGCTAAATCTGGCTCGGTTTCGGCTTTATCCACTGCCGTATAAGCGGCGGCATTAACCAGATAATCGGGGTGAATTTCCCTAATTAACTGGCTGATTTTTTCCGAGTTAGTTAAATCTAGTTCTTCTCGACCGATACTAATAACTTCACCTAACTGCGGTAAAGTTACCTGTAACTCTTGTCCCACCTGACCTTTAGCACCAATTAGTAAAACTTTTTTCATTGTCTTTAGGGGAAAACTTCCACGGATTTAAAGGGTTGTCCAGCTTGGTCTTTAGGGGAGAGAATCGGCGGGGTATCTAAGGGCCAATCAATCCCTAAATCGGCATCATTCCATAAAATGGTTTTTTCGTATTGGGGATAATAATAATTAGTGGTTTTGTAGAGAAATTCGGCTCGTTCAGAGAGAACTAGAAAGCCATGGGCAAAACCTTCGGGAACCCAGAAAATACGTTTATTTTCCGCACTTAAAACACAGCTTACCCATTGCCCAAAAGTGGGGGAACTTTGACGCGCATCCACGGCCACATCAAAAACACTACCGTTCACCACTCGCACCAATTTACCCTGGGGATTGGGAATTTGATAGTGCAATCCTCGCAGGACATTTTTTAAGGACATAGAGTGATTATCCTGGACAAAAGTGGTATTGACTCCAGTTTTTTCTCGAAAATCTCTCTGATTAAAACTCTCCAAGAAAAAACCTCGATCGTCTCCGTAAACTTGCGGTTCAATGATTAAAACATCAGGAATTTCCGTGGTAATAACTTTCATAAAATCGGAGACAAGATAACTTTTGCGGGTAGTCTAGCACAAAAGGGCATTTTTTTCTAAAGTTTTTTATTAATCTTTCCCGGGTAACTGAACAATGATAAGATGAGCCTAACTTAGTCAGAGCATAAACGACGTGGTACAAGTCTCTACACACACCGCTACTCAATCTATCCCCGTGGAGGGAGAAGCCTTAAAAAACTGGTTACAGACTAGGGCTAATCAGATTATCGCTGGCGATCGACTCAGTAAGCAAGAGGCCCTCGCTTTAACTGCGATCGAAGGTCAGGAAAATATTTTCAGCTTATGTGAAGCTGCCGATCGCATTCGTCAGGCCTGTTGTGGCAATACGGTGGATTTATGTAGCATTATCAACATAAAATCGGGAAGTTGTTCGGAAAATTGCAGTTTTTGTTCCCAATCCGCCCACCATCCCGGTCAAGATTCGCCTATCTACGGTTTAAAAAGTCGCGAGGAAATCGTCAGCCATGCGAAAGCGGCAGCCGACGCGGGGGCCAAACGTTTCTGTTTAGTTAGTCAAGGTCGGGGATTAAAGTACAATAGCCCTAAATCGCAGGAATTCGAGGAAATACTGGCCACAGTTCAAGAAATCATCGAAACAGCCAAGATTAAACCCTGCTGCGCCCTGGGAGAGTTAACCCTCCCCCAAGCCCAGGCCTTAAAAGAAGCCGGAGTTACCCGTTATAATCACAATCTGGAAGCTTCCGAGAATTTTTATCCTAACGTGGTCTCCACCCACAGTTGGCAGGATCGGGTAGAAACGGTAAAAAACCTGAAAGCGGCAGGAATTCAAGCTTGTACGGGCGGAATTATCGGTATGGGGGAAAGTTGGACCGATCGCATTGATTTAGCTTTTTCCCTGGCGGAATTGGAAGTGGAATCAGTGCCGATTAACCTATTAAACCCCAGAAGTGGCACCCCTTTAGGTCATTTACCCAAACTCGACCCTTTTACTGCCCTAAAAGCGATCGCTATTTTCCGGTTTATCTTACCCCAACAAATCCTCCGTTATGCCGGGGGACGGGAGGCAGTGATGGGAGAATTGCAAAATCAGGGGCTAAAATCGGGAATTAATGCTATGCTGATTGGGCATTATTTGACCACTCTAGGACAACCCCCCCAACAGGATCAGGCGATGTTGGCTGATCTTAGTTTAATAGGAGGAGAAGCCCCCATCCCCGGTGAATACCAACCCCAACAGGCAACCTAAATCACGTCGAGGACGAGGCTCTCCGCCCCGGCGCACTTCCGCATCGGTTCCCAATGAGTTAATCTGGGCCTTGATTGGTTTGTTGCTGACAATCTTTAGTACATTTGTTCCAGTAAGCCTAGCTAGTTGGTCGGCTGCGGGTCTATCTTCGCAAAAACTAGGCATAACTTACCAAATTGGGGCAGTATTGTTAACGGGCTGTCTGGGGGGCAAAAATGCCGGGCTTCTTGCCCAGGTGGCCTATATTTTTCTCGGTTTAACTTGGTTGCCTGTGTTTGCTCAGGGTGGGGGAATAGGTTATCTGAAAGAACCCAGTTTTGGCTATATTTTAGGCTTTATGCCGGGAGCATGGCTGTGTGGTTGGTTGGCTTTTCGCTGGCGCGCCAAGATAGAAACCCTGGCTTTAAGTGCCTTTGCCGGTTTGTTAGTGATTCATCTGTGCGGTTTATTATATATGCTGGGATTGTCGATTTTTCAGCCCCAAGCCGGTCAAATCACCTTTCCCGATAGTTTGCCCACCCTATTTATGAATTATTCAGTCTGGCCATTTTTAGGGCAGTTAGTAGTAATTTGTGTGGTGGTAATTATTGCTTTTTTCTTCCGTAAATTATTATTTTATTGATGCCACAGCCAATGTTAAAAAAGAATCGCTGGTTTTGGATAGTGGCGGTGATTGGTCTAATTTTAGACCAAGTAACTAAGTATATAACCGTGCAGAGTTTTGAGCAAATCGGTGATACTTTCCCGATTATTCCGGGTGTTTTTCATTTCACCTATGTGATTAATACTGGCGCGGCTTTTAGTGCTTTTCGGGGCGGTGTTGGTTGGCTAAAATGGCTATCCTTATTGGTTAGTTTGGGATTAATGGCTTTTGCTTACTTTGGACCCCATTTAAGTCGTTGGGAACAATTAGCCTACGGTTTTATTTTAGCAGGGGCTTTCGGCAATGGTATCGATCGCTTTTTGTTTGGTTATGTGGTGGATTTTCTCGATTTTAGATTGATTAATTTTCCTGTTTTTAATCTGGCCGACGTTTTTATTAATATCGGGATTATTTGCCTATTAATTTCTAACTTTCCCCACAAGTCAAGGGCCCCGTAGGGGCGAAGCATTCGGGCGATAACCTATCGCTGAAACCGTAGATTTCCTATCCGAATGCTTCGCCCTTACTTTTTCTGTTCAAAAAAATTGGGGATTTAGTATTATATTCCTGGAGTCCTGACCATTTAAATATTTTGGAAATCTAGATAATTCCTGTTGAGTACCAATCATTTTGACCTCTGGAAAAAAACTTCTAAGCTATTATTCCTGTTTTTTATCGGCGCTGGGTGGATGCCAACCTCCCCGGATCCATAATCGACGAACTTTAACGATAAAACCTTCATTATGATTATCATCATTTAAGTCCAAACGTTCAATAGTTGCCCTAGCGATGGGAGTGATTCCCACTATTTTTAAAGCATCTGGTGTCCAGATAAAATGTTCTTGCCAATGCTGTTGGCGCGGATTGAATATTTCTACTTCTTGTTCTGTTTTCGGATCAATTGCCTTGATAAAATTGTAGCGATATCTGTTACATCTTTGGCAAGCTAAAGCTAAGTTTGCCAATTCATCTTTGCCTCCTAAAGATTTGGGCTGAATGTGATCTACTTCAAATAGTGCGGCACTAATTTCTTCTGAAGAATGACAGTATTCACACAGATAGTTGGCTCTTGCTCGGACTTGTAATCGAGTGGTGATACTAATCATTTAGATTCAGCAACTATTCTCGCATTTAAGAGCGTGAAAATCTCGTTTAACTCTAAAATACCGGCTAATTCTGCGGTTTCTTGAGAATTAAGTTGGGAATTTTTTTCTAGTTCCCGTAGTTCCTCTAATCGACACTGCAATTCCTCAGTGAATTTAAAGAGATAATTTTCCCTTACTGGCGATAGCTTAATTCCTTTTTCAATCCAAGAAGAGGGCTTGACCATCAGTTTAGTTAACATCACTTTCTCCCTAACTTTAATCCCTAACCTAATCCTAACACGATTATTTATCCTCGATCGGGTGAGCATTGCCCACCCAAAAAACTATGCTTCTGTTTCAGAAATAGAGCGATCAAATTTACTAACTAACTGAGGATTTTCTGACCAAGCATCGATAACACTCATATTACCATTGAGAAAATTCTGTTTAATAGCGCGGCGTTGAATTTTGCCGCTGGCAGTTTTGAGAATTGTTCCCGATTTAGCCAAAACAATGGCATGGGTCATAATTTCGTGTTCTTCGGCGATTTCTTGACGGATATCGGCGATTAATTTAGCCGTATCTAATTCCCCGCTGCGACGTTCTAATTCTTGGACAACAACTAACTGTTCTTCCCCGTTATCTTCAATGGAAAAAGCGGCACCATAATCGGGACGAAAAACCTCATTAAGATGCTGTACTGACCATTCTAAATCCTGGGGATAATGATTACTGCCACGGACAATAATTAAATCCTTAATCCGTCCCGTGATATGTAATTCCCCATCGAGAAGAAAACCTAAATCTCCGGTGCGTAAAAACGGTCCTTCTCCTGTATCAGCAAGATAAGCTTGAAAAGTTTCTTTGGTTGCGTCTTCCCGTTGCCAATATCCGGCGGCCATACTGGGGTCACTGGCCCAAATTTCGCCCACTTCATCGGCTGCACAAAGGGTGAAAGTATCGGGATTAACCATAGCTATACGGGTATCACAGACGCGACGACCACAACTGGGGACGTATCTAACTCCCGTGGTTCGATCGGAACTAACAGGGACAATTTTACCGCGTTCGTAGGCGGTTGCATCCAAAGCGGTGATAATTGGGGTGGTTCCCTTGGGTTTATTGGAAATCAAGAGGGTATATTCAGCTAATCCGTAGGCAGGGGCGAAAGTTTGCCAAGAAAAGCCGTAATCTGCAAAAGTATCGACAAATTTGGCCATGACCTTCGGGTTAATCGGTTCGGCGGCATTTCCCGCGGCCTGCCAACTGCTCAGGTCTAATTCCGCTAAATCGGCAGCCTTAATCCTACGAGTACAAAGATCATAGGCGAAGTTGGGGGCTTGACTATGGGTAACTTTGTACTTAGTAATATTTTTTAACCACTGCATCGGACGCTTAATAAAAGCAAAGGGAGACATCAGATAGCAGGGTGTACCGTTGTAGAGGGGGACGGTGATACCTTCGACTAACCCGTAATCGTGGAAATAGGGCATCCAAGTGAGGGTAACGCTATCCGGTTCGTAACCACAAGCTTTTTGCAAGTAACCGCAATGGTGCATCAGGTTAAAATGACTTAACATCACCCCTTTGGGGATATTAGTCGAACCGGAGGTATATTGCAGATAAGCAAGCGCCGATTTATCCACCTGGGGATCTTGCCATTGGTCCGCCAGCGAAATATCAATGCTTTCGGTAGTAATCCATTTCATTTGGTCGAATTCTGGAAATTCTTCCTTAACACCTTCAATAAGAGTCAGAATACTTTCGGTAACTAGGGCAAAGGTGGCATTAGCATCCTTGACAATTGCCCGTAAACGGGGCAGAGTGCGCTTAAGTCGTCCCGATTCCGGTGGGGGGACGGGAATGGCAATCACTCCCGCGTAGAGACAACCACAAAAAGCGGCCACTACTTCTAAACTTTGAGGATAGAGTAATAGGGCGCGTTCCCCTTGGGCCTGGTATTTTTGCAAATAGGCGGCGATTGCTCTTGCTTGGCGATCGAGTTCACTGTAGGTTAAAGGTGGGGTTTCTTTTTTACCATCGATAAGAAAAGTGTAGGCATGGCCGTCCGGTTGTGTCGTGGCGCGGTAACGTAAGAGTTCTATTAGGGTGGCAGGTTGAATTAAGGTTTCAGTCATCGTTGTTATCGGGCTTATTGGGGCTATTGTATAGAAGTTTTAACATATTTGCCCATGGCGCTAGGATAAAGTGCGAAAGGCGATCGGTCAAGGTCTAGGATTAAGTAGCTGGTTATAATTAAATTAAAAATGGATTTTAGATTCGATCCCCCCTGCCCCCCTTGATAAGGTAGGGTTGATTCATGAATCAACCCTACCCTTGATAAGGGGGGTGTCTGATAATTTTTAACGCCTACCTACTTAAGTTATTGGTTAAAATCCCCCCGCCTTATCTCTGCAATTGTGAGAAAAAGCTATAATTAATCAATCCTAAAATACCGGGAAAAAGTCATGACAGCCCTAGACATGATCCCAGATGTCACCTATCCCCCCACAGATTTATGGAGTGATGAACCACCCTTGGCAAGTGATCTACACCTGCAACAGATCATCATTCTCCTTAGTTGTCTAGAATTATTATGGCGCGAGAGGAGTGATTACTACGCTTCGGGAAATCTAACCATCTACTACAAAGCGGAACAACTAAAAAAGCGCGATTTCTGGGGTCCCGATTTTTTTGTGGTTTTAGATACCGAAAAACGTCCCCGCAAAAGTTGGGTGGTTTGGGGAGAACAGGGTAAATATCCAGATGTAATTGTCGAGATTCTCTCCGATTCTACGGCCAATATTGACCGCAATAACAAGAAAATTCTCTATCAGAATACCTTTCGCACTCCTAATTATTTTTGGTTCGATCCTAATACGTTAGAATTACAAGGATTTAGACTAATTGAGGGACAATATCAAGCCATTTCTCCCAATGAACAGGGTTATCTCTGGAGTGAACAGTTAGGATTATATTTAGGGATATTTGACCGGAAACTGCGTTATTTTACCGCCGATGGTCAATTAGTCCCCACTCCTCAAGAAGCCGAATTACAGCAACGACAGGCAAAAGAACAGGCTCTTTTAGAAAAAGAACAGGCTCTTTTAGAAAAAGAAAGGGAACGACAAGCTAAGGAAAAATTGTCCCAAAAATTGCGAGAATTAGGCATCGATCCCGATACAATTTAACTGAAGTGGCAAAAGTCCTAAGTAGTCAGATGTTAAAATCAGACACCCCCTTATTAAGGGTAGGGTTGATTCATGAATCAACCCTACGATGAATCAACCCTGCCATGAATCAACCCTAGGGATCAAGGGGGGATTTATAATCAGCTACCTAGAGAAAGTAAACCTAAAGGAGAGGTCGTGGGAAAACTTATGAGTGATATTGAACTTCGGCAATCAGTTTATGAGCTTCTTTCATCCCTGAGAGGATTGGATTCGCTCAAAAAATTATTCTGGTCCGAGTTAAATTACGAGCGAGAAAATCAAACCCTGTCCCGACGCAATTGGCCAGATAAAGCAGTAGAAGCATTAGCAGAAGATCCAATCCTATTAGCTTCTGGGGGGAAAGATTTTCAGGTTATTTATGCTCGTCTCAACTCTAAGCAACTGCTGCTCAATTTAGAGCGTCTTGTCGTTACTCAACTGCTAAAAAACCATCCCTACACTCTCTTTGTTTTCTCTGATTTCCACCAAGAACGGTGGCATTTTATCAATGTTAAATATGATGTTAAACAAGAAAAACGGCAAGTCTTGCGGCGAATTACAGTGGGTGCGGGGGAACAGTTACGAACCGCCACAGAACGCCTAAGTTTACTGGATTTAGATAATATTAGTTCCGAGTCTCCTTTAGCGATTCAGGAACGTCATGATGAAGCTTTTGATGTTGAGAAAGTTACTAAGAAATTTTTTGAACAGTATCGCTCGGTCTTTGAAAAAGTTGAGCAATTAATTACTAAAACTATCCCTAATGCTGACCAGAGAAGACTATTTACTCAGAAGCTATTTAATCGCCTGATGTTTATTGTTTTTATCCAGAAAAAAGGTTGGCTGAAGTTTAACGAACAAACAAACTATCTAGAAACCTTATGGCAGGATTATCAGAATGATAACAGCACCTCGGACAAAAACTTTTATCATAATCGCTTGACTCATCTGTTTTTTACGGGACTAAATAATCCCCAACAAACGGATATTATCAGTATCAATAACGGTGGTTTTCTTCGGCAAATAATCGGCACAGTTCCCTATCTTAATGGGGGATTATTTGAACAAGATGAGGATGACCACAATCCTAATATAATAGTACCCGATCAGGCGATCGATGTTATCTTACAGGGCCTTTTTAGTAATTTTAATTTCACTGTAACTGAGAGTACACCCCTTGATGTGGAGGTAGCAGTGGACCCAGAAATGTTGGGAAAAGTGTTTGAGGAATTAGTCACGGGAAGACATGAATCAGGTAGTTATTACACACCTAAACCGATAGTTTCTTTTATGTGTCGGGAGGCTTTGAAGGGATATTTAAGCAGTAAATTAACTTCTGAAAACAAAGAAGCGATTGAGCTTTTTGTTGACGAATATAATGCTATTAATTTAAAGAATCCAGAGGCAGTTTTAGAAACCTTAAAACAGGTCAAAGTCTGTGATCCTGCCTGTGGCAGTGGAGCTTATTTATTGGGAATGTTGCATGAGTTATTAGATTTGCGTCAGTGTTTATTTGCGACTAAAGGTATTGATTACAAAACGGTTTATCAGCGCAAGTTAGAGATTATTGAAACCAATATCTATGGAGTTGATATCGATCCTTTTGCGGTTAATATTGCTCGCTTAAGGTTATGGCTTTCCTTAGCGGTTGAATATGAGGGAGACAATCCGCCACCGCTACCCAATTTGAAGTTTAAAATTGAAACAGGAGATAGTCTAACTGCTCCTAATCCCCAAGGTTCTGGGATGGTGCGCGAGGAGTTTATCCATCGGTTTAGGGAAGCTAAAGCGAAGTATTTAAGAGCGCATTTAGGCAGTGATAAACAAAGTCTTGAACAGGAGATTAATGAGGTTAAGAAACAGATTGCTTTATTAACCCATGGCAGTGCTTCTGTGATTGCGAGTGATAAGGAAGCTATCTCAAAAGGGTTTGATTGGGTGGTGGAGTTTGCCGAGGTATTAGCGGAGGGAGGTTTTGATATTCAGGTAGCAAATCCCCCCTATGTGAGACAGGAATTAATTAAGGATTTAAAGCCAACTTTAAAGCAGGTTTACCCTGGCGTTTATACGGGAACATCGGATTTATATTGTTTCTTTTATGCGAGAGCTTTACAATTACTTAAAACTGGGGGAATGTTAGCTTTTATTTCTTCTAATAAGTGGTTTCGAGCCAAGTATGGGGAGAAGTTAAGACAGCATATCGCTGATACTTGTCAGGTGAGAAGTATTACCGATTTTGGGGAATTGCCAGTTTTTGCAACCGCAGCCACTTTCCCAATGATTTTTATCTCTCAAAAGAGTAGTAAAATTAGTAATTTACCGATTTTTACTCAAGTTAAATCCTTAGAAGAACCTTATCCTGATGTCTTAGCTATTATTAAAAAGACTGGACAGAATTTACCAAAAGATGCGATTAAAGGAGCAAATTGGTTATTAACTGATGCGTCCTCTGCTAACCGTTTACAGAAAATGGCAGCAGCCGGTATTACTTTAGGTGAGTATGTTAACGGACAGATTTATCGAGGTGTATTAACTGGTTTTAATCAAGCTTTTGTGATTGATGGTGCAAAACGAGCAGAATTAATTGCTAAAGATCCTAAAAGTGCAGAAATTATTAAACCTTTAGCTGTGGGTGATGATGTGCGTAAATGGCGGATTAATTATCAAAATAAATGGTTGATTTTTACAAGAAGGGGAATTAATATTAACGACTATCCGGCTATAAAAAAATATTTAGAGCAATGGAAATTAGATTTAATGCCTAAGAGTAGTAGCAGGGAATCAAGAGGACGTAAACCGGGCAGTTATCAATGGTATGAAATCCAAGACAATGTGGCTTACTATGCAGAATTTGAAAAACCTAAGATTGTTTATCCTGAAATTGCTAAAGAATCAAGATTTGCTTTTGATAATAAATCTCTATTATTTAACAATAAAGCTTTTATAATTCCACTCAACGACCTATATCTTCTTGGCATTTTAAATTCAGAAATTGCTTGGAAATATACTCAATCAATTTGTACTGCTTTAGGAGATGAAAATAAAGGAGAAAGACTAATGCTTCAATGGGTTAATTTTAAACGACTTCCCATCCCTCTCGCTTCTGAATCTGAAAAAGAACCCATCATTAAATTAGTACAAAAATGCTTAGATGCCAAAGGAGTTAACTGTGAAGAATGGGAGAAAGAGATAGATGAGAGAGTAGCGGCATTGTATGGATTGTAAGGGGTTAGATACCCGAATTATTAAAGAAGTCGGGTATCTGAAATCATCACAGCGAATCTGTTAAAATAGAGGTAAATAAACCAGTCGTCAGATGAGAGAGTAGCGGCATTGTATGGATTGTGAACCTTAAGATTGTTACAAGATGCTAAAATTAGGAAAACCTGCTAAAATCAGGATATGCCAGCTAGGGATATCACAGAGAGGAGATCGTAGAATGGCAATCAACTACAGTGAATTAGTTAAATCCCTAATTGAAGAACAAGCTAAAATTCAGCAGTCTAGTGAAATTTCCCTAGAAATAATCTTTGACGATCTGAGAAAACATTATTTATTAGTACAAGTTGGTTGGCATAATAATCATTGTATTTATGGATGTCTTTTACATTTAGATATTATTAACAACAAAGTTTATATTCAACAGAACAACACAGAAATTTCGGTGGCTGAAAAGTTAGTTGAACTAGGAATTCCTAAAACAGATATTGTCATCGGATTTCACTCTCCATTTAAACGAAAATTCACAGAATATGCCATTAATTAGGAGTAAAAATAATATGGAAAAAACAACTTATCAAGCATTACAATTACCGATTGAATTAATTCAGAAAACTCTCTCTATTCTAGATCGTGAAACTGCCGTCTTAGTTGAGCAAGCTTTATCCTAAACTACCATGAAAATACAAGGAATTATCAAAGGCAATACTATTGAGCTATTAGAGGATTTATCTCTTCCTAATGGCGTAAAAATTTCTCTAGAAATCCCCGATAATTTAATTTCTAAAAAAGTATCATGGGAACAAATTGAAACCTCAATCGGAGTCTGGAAAAATCAACCAGAACTCGATGATATATTTTCTGAAATTGACCGAGAGCGCCATAGATCATAGTTCAATCAAGGCAGCAGAGACAATGATTGAGTAGGTGGTATAATGTGAAATTACCCAATCCTAAAAATACCATTATTGATGATAACAAATTGACCGGTTATGCCCTGAATCTAAATCATTCAGATGGACAGCATAAAGCTAGGGTTTTTAAATCCGTCTTAAACTTAGATATTAATAACGTTCAATTTCTTAAAAATGCACTCCTAGAAGCAGTTAAAACCTATGATGCTATTCCTGACAAAATCAATCACTATGGACAAAAGTATGTTATTGATTTTCCCCTGACTCATCAAAACAAAACCGCCATTATTCACAGTGTTTGGATCATCAGAAATGACGAAAACTTTCCCCGCTTAGTGACTTGTTATGTACTTTAAGGAGATAATCAAATGAAACTCTTAGATGTAGTTGCCTTATTAGAAGACTTACCCCAATTAGGATTATATTGCGGACAAGTCGGAACAATTGTAGAAGTTTATGAACCCACAGTTTTTGAAGTAGAATTTAGCGACACATCAGGACGTGCTTATGCTATCGAAACCTTACAAGAAAATCAACTAATGTTATTACATCATTCTCCCTTAGAACCTAAAAATTTAGCTGTAAATATAGGGTAAATTTTCTTAAAAAACATTATTGATATAACAATTCTCTTATGGATATCGAACTATGCCTACCCACGACATCATCGACAATCGCCAGCAAAAATTAGTCGATAACATCAACCAAATTCTTCACTCTTCAGAAGCCGCTCATTTTGCCGTCGGTTACTTCTTCCTCTCCGGCTTTACTGCGATCGCACCTCGTCTCGCCACCATCCCACAAATGCGCCTCCTGATTGGCAACACCAGCAACAGGGAAACCATCGAACAATTAGCAGAAGGCTACCGCCGCTTAGAACTAATTAAAGACCATCTGGAAGCACAAGAATATCCCAAACGGACAGAACGCAAGCAGATGGCAACAGAAACCGCCGATAATATTCGTTCCAGCGTCGAACTAATGGACCAAACAGATCAAGCAGAAACCTTAGTAAAAAATCTGGTTCTTATGATTGAAGAAAAACGCCTTCAGGTGCGAGTTTATACTAAAGGGCGACTCCATGCTAAAGCCTATATCTTCGACTACGGGACAATTTATAACCAGCAGGGACAACCTTTGGAACGTCAAGAAAAAGGCCTTGCTATCGTTGGTTCTTCTAACCTTACTTTATCAGGAATTTCCCACAATACCGAACTTAATGTTATCGTTCACGGTAATGAAAATCATGCCAGTTTAACAGAATGGTTCAATCAACTTTGGCAGGAAGCAACAGAATTTGATGAAACACTGATGCAGTCTTTAAAACAGTCTTGGGCGATGATGCCAGTACGTCCCTACGACATCTATATGAAAACTCTCTATATGCTCGTGCGCGATCGATTGACAGAAGAAACTGCCAGCGAAATGATGATAGATAACGAAATTACCGAGAAACTAGCAGACTTTCAAAAAGTAGCAGTTAACCAAGCTGTTAAACTCATCCGCGAGTATGGAGGTTGTTTCGTTTCCGATGTGGTAGGACTAGGAAAAAGCTTTATTGGTGCTGCCATTGTCAAACGCTTTGAACAAGTGGAAAAAGCCCGCCCCCTCATTATTTGTCCAGCGCCACTGGTGGAAATGTGGGAACGCTACAACGAAATTTATCAACTTAACGCCCGCGTTTTATCGATGGGATTGCTGCGGGAAGATGAAACCAGTGGCATCAGAGTTTTATTAGAAGATTTTAAATACAAAGATCGAGATTTTATCTTAATTGATGAAAGTCATAACCTCCGGAATGCCGCAACCCAAAGATATAAAATCGTCGAAGCCTTTTTAGCAGCTGGGAGACAATGCTGTTTCCTGACAGCAACTCCTCGCAATAAAAGTGCTTGGGATATTTATCATCAGATTAAGCTTTTTCATCAAGATGATAAGACAGATTTACCCATAGATCCGCCCGATCTAAAAGAGTATTTTAGATTAGTAGAGAAAGGAGAAAAACAGTTACCTGACTTGTTATCTAATATCTTGATCCGGCGCACTCGCAACCACATTTTACGCTGGTACGGCTTTGATGCCAAGACTCATAAACCCGTAGATGCAGACAATTTCAAGGATTATTTAAACGGAAATCAACGCGCTTACGTTATTGTGGGTGGTAAGCATCAGTTCTTTCCCAAAAGAGAACTACAAACCATTGAATATAGTATTGAAGATACCTATCAAGGACTTTACCAAGAACTGCGCCAATATTTAGGGAAATCTCGCCAACAGCAACCAGCCAAACCTCGTAAAAATGAACTTTGCTATGCTCGTTATGGTTTGGGGAATTATGTATTACCAAATAAGCGCAAACAAGAACCATTACTCAGTTTACAAACTGGGGGAGCAAATTTAAGAGGACTGATGCGAGTTCTGCTATTCAAACGCTTTGAATCTAGCGTTTATGCCTTCCAACAAACTGTTAAGAAATTACTGCAAGTCCATCAACGCTTTCGAGAAGCTTTACGCCAAGGAATTATCCCCGCCGGAGAAGAAGCTCAGGCAATTCTCTATGAGCCAAACAATGGGGAAGAACAAGACATGATGGATGCTTTGCGTCAGGCATCTGGGAAGTATGATCTAGCTGATTTTGATGCCACAATATTGCAGAAACACCTCGAACATGACATCCAATTGCTAGAGAAAATTTTGCACTTAGTTGAGCCAATTACTCCAGACAAAGATGCTAAATTACAAACTCTCAAAAATTGGTTGAATAAACCTCCGCTGCAGGATAGCAAGTGCCTCATCTTTACTCAGTATGCTGATACCGCCTATTACTTATATCAAAACCTCAATCCTAACGGCGATCGAGACGATCTAGAAGTCATCTACAGTGGCGATAAAGATAAGGCGCGGGTAGTGGGAAGATTTGCCCCCAAAGCCAACAAATACTATAAATTGACCCCGGGAGAGTCGGAAATCAAGACTTTAATTGCTACCGATGTTTTAGCCGAAGGTTTAAACCTACAAGATGGCAACCTGATTGTTAATTATGACCTGCATTGGAATCCCGTCCGACTTATTCAAAGGTTTGGTCGAATTGATCGGATTGGCAGCGAGAATGATGTGGTTTACGGCTTTAATTTTCTCCCAGAGACGGGATTAGAGCGGAATCTAGGATTACGGCAAAAACTCAAAAACCGCATTCAAGAAATTCACGAAACCATCGGGGAGGATGCGGCAATTCTTGACCCCACAGAACAGCTTAACGAAGAGGCTATGTATGCGATTTATGAAAAAATTAGCAGCCATCAATTAAGTTTGTTTGAAGATGAGGGAGAATTTCTCGACCTCAATGAAGCGGAAGAAATTCTCAGACAACTCCAGCGAGAAAATCCGGCTGAATACGAACGGATAGCTAACCTGCCCCATGGCATCCGAACGGCTCGCTTTTCTCTGAATAAGGGCATAATTGTCTTCTGTGAAGCTTCTTATCCGAACCGCAAAGATTGGAAGGGCTACCAGCAATTATATTGGCTCGATGAACAGGGAGAGATCAGATCAAAAGATACTGCCCGCATTTTAGGAATGCTCAAAACCAACCCAGAAGAAGCAGCACTGCCGCTGCCCAAAAATTACAACCAAGCAGTCATGCAAGTCAAGGTTAAATTTGCTCAGGAAGTCCAACACCGCCAATCGGAACGGGAGTACAGCCGTTCTCTGACTCAAGCACAGCGCTACGTCCTGCGAGAACTAGGACTGCTGTTTAAAACCACTCAGGATGAAGAAATCCGTAAGCAGGTTAACCTATTAGAACAGGCCTTTCGCCAACCGATTACCACTGTACTCAAGCGCGAGTTAAACCTGATTAAGCGCCGTAGCCTGACAGGAGAAGCTTTGTTTAGCGAACTGAAGAAATTATACAGCCAACATGAGATGCGGGACTGGTTAGATCGCCGCCGCTTGCAAGGTGAGGAGCAACCAATTCCCATCATTATTTGCAGTCGTAGGTGGGTGGAATTAAATATAAGATGAACGTAGGTTGGGTTGAAGCATGAAACCCAACGCCCGATTATGTTACGCTACCGCTAACCCATCCTACAAATAATTGTGCCTCCCTACTTAGTTGACCACCTGAAAATCGGTAAAACCCTACACCCTACACCCTACACCCCACACCCTACCCCCACGAAAAACTTTTTCAGCAGACCCTAAATAGACAGGCGTTCTCCCCTCACATCTAGAATTCCTAAAGGGACTAAAACAGCCCTCCATAGCTACATCAAATGTTCCCAAAAAATATAGAAGAGCTAATGCAAATTAGCCGCTATCGGTTGAAGGATTACATCAAAGGACAAAGAGCTATATCGCTTGCCCTATCTACCTTCTAGCTCGCTTGTCCCCCTCTCAGAACTTTTCTACGATAATGAGTGACAAAAACAAAGTGTAACCGCACGCTAAAAACACTATGAGAGCCTTTTCTGGGTTTCATATTGACAACCTATATCTGTAGGCTATACTAAAAGTATAACTTTCCTAGGTCGATCAGTTATGGCTATCAAGAGAATTACTTTTTGTCTTGATCCAAACCAAACACAAAATAACAAGCTTCATTACGGTCAAAAGCTACACTGCTCTCTTTATAATGCTTGTGTTTATCATCGCAAAACCGAGTCGAAAAAGTTTGGTAAAAACCTTAACTATTTTGACCAACAAAATTGCTTACCAGAGTTGAAG
>NZ_SFBV01000272.1:0-7567 GCF_007095585.1 Microcystis sp. M_OC_Ca_00000000_C217Col | reverse complement strand
TTTTCTGAGGAAATTTGTAGATAATAATCTTCTCGATTAACTCGATAACATTTCTTTGAGTGTTAGGGTCAATAATCTGTCGGCGGGTTTGCTCAATCAAGGATTGAACCTGTTCGGGTGCTTTTTTCCCACTGATGAGGATAAACTGGAGGATACTTATCCCCAGAGAGGGAGGAGATTCAGCCTCGATTTCATCGAGATATATTCGTTGGATCCGCTCTAAGTTTAGCAAATTTTGGTAAGCGATGGGAAACCCAATGTCCAAGCGGCGCTTTCCCCACAGAATAACGGGACAGCAGGTGCGTTCCGGCTTATACTGCTTGAGATACAGGAAGAGCTGAGTCATAAATCGCCAATAAAAATCCTCGTCTTTTTGAAATTGAACTTCGACAAAGTAAAGCGGATAATCCGGGTGGTCAGCATCGGGAATAAATACGCCATCGAGCCGGAAAGCCAATTCTTTGATTTCGATTGACTTGAATTGATAATTTTGCGCTAGATTCGGAGATTCCCCCAGCAGTTGAAAGAGAAGTTCGGGAAAGACTTGAAATAGGGTATAAAAGATTTTATCGGTTTTCATTACTCCTTCTTTGGTCGTCAAGTCAATAGTCTTTTTATGAATTTGTGTGAAGTTTTTGTTAAATTTAGATTACTCTAACTAGATTAATTTTTTATCCTTGCCATTCCCAATTGCAAAACCTCTAAAACCTTGACTAAGTCACCGGCTAGTAAAGCATCTCTATCTAACCCTAATCCAGGGAATATCTGAGAACAAATTATCCCTTCTGAGTTCGGTTCAAGTTTAATATATTCTTCATTGGTTAATCTAAACCAATCAAATTCTCCATCGTCAACTCGCCAGACTAGATATTCTTGCACTTGGTTACGGCGATAAACCTTAAGTTTTTGATGTAAGTCAAGGGAGACGGTACTCGCTGCAATTTCGACGATTAACTCTGGCGCACCTTCGACATAACCATCCTCACTAATTGTTGATTGTCCACCATTTTTAATTCTTAATAGTGCATCGGGTTGAGGTTCATTGTCCGCATCAAGACGAACCGTACAATTATCCCCTAATTGCAGATTGGGAGTAAAGGCTTTATACACACTTAGCCAACCTATAATATCAGCAGGGGGTTCACCATGGTTCTTAATTCTGAGGGGAGAAGCCATAATATAAACAATTCCTTCAATGAGTTCTGCTTTTTTCAGATTTGGCATGGCATTATATCTACGCTCAAATTCACGACGAGTGAGCTTGTCCCCATTTTCTAGGCGTGGAATGGTTAATTGAGGAGAAATTGTTGTAGTTGCTATCATCTTGGTATTTCCTGTCGTCAAAAAATGGGTAATTCTCAAGTAAATCCAGGTAAAACGCTCTCCCCAGATAAGGTGGTTGGTAATGAGACGATTTCTACTTCCTGATTTTGGCGATAGATGGCTACCTGTTGACTAATGGTATCAATTAACCAACCGAGTCTTAAGCCACTGACGAGATATTCCTGCATTTTTGCTTGGAGTTGACTTAAAGAATCAGTGCGTGCTCTTAATTCTATCACAAAATCAGGACAAATTCTCGCAAATTTTTCTTGTTCTTCTCGGGGTAAAGCTTCCCAGCGTTCATTAGCAATCCAAGCAACATCAGGGGAACGTTTACCACCCTTGGGTAAGGTAAATATAGTGGAAGAACTAAAGACTTTACCGAGTTTTGTTTGACGATTCCAAATAACTAAATCGGCGTTCAAATCTGATTCTCGATGAGTTCAAACTATCCAAGCGGGAATGCCTGGAGGTATTTCTTTATGCCATCAAGAAGGCTTTAGACAAACACCAGTTTAAGCTTTATGCTCTCTGTATCATGTCTAATCATGTCCATTATCTGATCGCACCTGCCCAACCAGAAGATTTACCCAAAATTATGCACTTTCTCAACTGGTACAAGGCGATGTGATCCCCCCGCCTTCGGCTTCCCCCGTCGTGCGTTTCATTTTTGAGTCAAGACCTAATTTAGCGGCGTGATTGCTCTAAAATAGGGTTATCGCTTGTTCAGTATATAGCAATGACCTTAATCGCTGTCATCGATTATGACATGGGAAATCTGCACTCTGCCTGTAAAGGACTGGAAACCGTGGGTGCAGTGCCGAAAATTACCGATTCTCCCCTCGATCTGGAAAAAGCTGACGCTATTGTCTTACCCGGAGTCGGTTCTTTTGATCCTGCTGTCCGGCAAATTCGCAGCCGTCATCTCGAAAAACCGATCAAAGCGGCGATCGCTAATGGTAAACCCTTCCTCGGTATCTGTCTCGGTTTACAAATTCTCTTTGACTCATCAGAGGAAGGTCAAGAGGCGGGTTTAGGGATTATTCCGGGGACAGTGCGCCGTTTTCGCTCAGAACCGGGCATTACCATTCCCCACATGGGTTGGAATCAATTAGACTTCACCCAGCCGGATCATGCTCTTTGGCAGGGATTACCCCCGCATCCTCACGTCTATTTTGTCCATTCCTATTATGTCGATCCCCTTGATAGTCATCTAACTGCCGCCACCGTCACCCACGGCAGTCAAACGGTGACGGCAGCGATCGCTCGTGATCGTTTGGTAGCGGTGCAGTTTCACCCGGAAAAATCCTCGACTAATGGCTTAAAAATTCTGGCTAACTTTGTTCAGCAGGTGCAAAAATTAGCTTTAGTCTCCTAAATAAGCCTTTAAAACCCGCTCGTTTTTTTGGATTTCGCTGGGAATGCCATCGGCTAAATTTGTCCCTTCTGCTAATACCCAAATGTGGTGACAAAGGGACATAATCACATCCATATTATGCTCGATAATTAAAAAGGTAATTCCCTGACGATTCCACTCGATAATATGGTCGCTGATTTGACCGATTAAAGTGGGATTAACTCCGGCGGCTGGTTCATCTAATAAAATTAATTTTGGCTCGGTCATTAGCGCTCGGCCAATCTCTAATAATTTACGCTGTCCTCCCGATAAAGCTCCCGCATAATCATGCGCTTTTTCCCCTAGACCGATCGAATCTAATATGTCCAAAGCTTTGGCACGATTTTCCTGTTCCTGTTGGCGAATTTTTGCCCCCTGAAACCAGACGTTGAGAAAATTTTCTCCCGTTTGTCCCGGACTAGCTAAGAGCATATTTTCTAACACCGTTAATCGGGATAATACCCTGGCGACTTGAAAAGTTCTCACACATCCTTTCAGGGCAATTTGATAGGGAGGCAGCTGATGAATCGGCTGACCATCAAGAAAAACTTCCCCTTTATCTGGGCGAATAAAATTAGATAAAAGGTTAAAAAGTGTGGTTTTGCCGGCTCCATTTGGTCCGATTAACCCGGTGATGCTGCCCTGCGGCACCTCCAAATAAGCATTATTGACGGCGCGAATGCCCCCAAAACTTTTCGATAATCCTTTGGCAGAAAGTAACATATATGAATTATGAATTATGAAGTGTTTTCAGTTAACAGTAAACAGTGAACAGTAATCGATGAACTGAAAACTGAAAACTGAAAACTGATAACTGATAACTGATAACTGAAATTATTTTCCCAAAGTTAACTCCTCTTTTTTGCCGAGGATACCCTGGGGTCGCCAGATCATTAAAACCATGAGCAGCAGACCGATAATCATAATCCGTAAAGCCCCTAATTGGCTATCATTAAAAATAGCTAATTGGGGTAGAATAAAGCGAGTCAGGGAATCGTAAGCCCAGAAAATTATTGATCCTAGTAAGGTGCCGGCATTGCTACCAGAGCCACCGAGAATGATAATAATCCAAGCGTTAAAAGTCAATAACGGTTCAAAATTAGTCGGGTAAATGGTGGTTAATTGCCAGGCTAAAAAAGCCCCGGCCAAACCAGCGATCGCACCGCCTAACATCAAAGATTGTAACTTATACCAAAAGACATTTTTTCCCAAGGCCCGGGGAATTTCTTCATCTTCCCGAATCGCTTTGAGGATGCGTCCCCAAGGCGATCGCAAAAGTAATTCTAACCCAGTATAAACGAGAGCGAGGAGGACTAAAACTACCACCATCAGCCCCGCTTTGTAATTATAGTCATTCAGGGCAATTACGCCGTTTATATACAGAAAAAGCAGTATTATCGCCCCTAACGACCCCCAAAATATTAAAGCTCTCTTTTGCGTCGGTTGATAGCTTTTACCGCTAATTTGCCCGGCTTCGCGCCATTGTCGTTGCAGATTGCGCCCCAATTGCCAGAGAGCAAAGATAGCAAGCAGGGTAAACAGGGCAATAATTAATAATTTGACGGGAAAACTGGGATTTATATCCAAAGGTAGGGGATAACGTTGTAGTCCGAAACTGCCTTTCGTTAACCAATCCTCGTTAAGCACCAGTAAACGAATTAACTCAGATACCCCGATGGTGACAATTGCTAGATAATCGGCTCTTAATCTCAGGGTGGAAAAACCGATAGCCAATCCCAACAATGCCCCTAGGATCGCCCCGACAATAGCGGCAAAAATCATCGGTACACCCTGTAAAGTTAATAAAACCGTTGCATAAGCCCCTAAAGTGGCAAAAGCAACGTGACCAAAGTTAATTAAGCCAGTAAATCCCCATTGTAGATTTAAACCGAGGGCAAAAATCGCGTAAATACCCGCCCAAATTGTCAGGGAAACCAAATAATCTGTCATGTTATGGCAATTATCTTAATAGTGAGGTACAAAGTTGTCGGTTTCGGGAGTCAGGAGCCAGAAGTCAGGAGTCAGGAATCAGGAGACGATGCCCAATCCAGTTATACTTCATACTTATGAGAAACGCTATAACTAAAAAATGATCTTCAAAGTAAAAAGTAAAAAAGGGGTTGGGAGTGGGGGAGTACCGGAGTTGGGGAGAAAAAAGCTGAAAACTCACATCTGATTACTGATCACTGATTACTGATCACTGAAAAGGCCGTTGTAACTGCTAGTATAATATCAGTTACAACGGCCTCTGTAGCTTGATGGACAATTGTGACGAGCGGAGGGTGCTAGGCTATTAATAACGAAAAAACCTTGTCCTGTTGATTTCTATGCCTCTTTTGATTCTAATTGCCGATGATGACCCCGGTATCCGCCTAGCGGTTAAAGATTATTTAGAATTAGCAGGTTATAGTGTGGTAGCGGCGAGTAATGGTTTGGAAGCTTTGAATTTATTGGATACCTATCATCCCCATCTTTTGGTATCGGATATCAAAATGCCGCGTTTAGACGGTTATTCTTTGGTGACTAAGGTGCGGCAACAGCCAGAATTTAGGTTATTGCCGGTAATTTTTTTAACCGAAAGAGGGTCAACAGAGGAAAGAATCCGCGGTTATCAAGTGGGTTGTGATATCTATCTTCCTAAACCTTTTGAGATGGAGGAATTAAAAGCAGTTATTCGCAATCTTTTAGAGCGATCGCAAATGGTGCAAAGTGAACGTCAATATCAGAAATTAAAACCAGAAGAAAGCCCCAAAACTAGGGATGTTTTAACTTCTTCTTTACAGGACGATTTTAAGTTAACTAATCGCGAGCGGGAAGTGTTAGAACATTTAGCCCGGGGACTTTCTAACAGTGAAATTGGGCAAAAACTGCATCTTAGTTCTCGCACGATCGAGAAATATGTTAGTAGTTTACTCAGAAAAACAACTACTAATAATCGCGCCGAATTGGTGCGTTTTTCCCTCGAACACAGATTAATCGATTAGCTGGAAGAAAAAACTTAAATTTTGTTTTTTACGTCCTCCAAAAGACTGCCACAGGAGTCTAAAAGTAGCTCGATTACGCGGTCAAAACCTTCCCGACCACCGTAGTAGGGATCGGGAACTTCTTTTTCTGGGTGATAACGGGCATAGTCACACATTAACTTGACCTTTTCTTGATATTTTCCTGTTCGATCTAGGGATAAAATATCTTGATAATTGGCTTTATCCATGGCTAAGATTAGATCAAAATTCTCGAAATCCTCGCGAGTAAATTGTCTGGCTGTCCCTTGCAGAGGAATACCGCGTTTTTTAGCCGCCGTATTCATGCGAGAATCGGGAGGAGAACCGATATGATAACCCGCAGTCCCCGCAGAATCACAGAGGATTTTATTGCCTAATCCTTCTTGTTCAATCAGATAAGTCATGATATTCTCGGCAGCGGGAGAACGACAGATATTTCCTAAACAGACGAAGAGTAGTTTATAGGGCATAAATTGACCGGTAGAATCATCACTAAATTGCCAATTATAGGGCATTTTTAACATCCCGATAAAGATTTATCCTCAAAAAACTCCTCGCTGTCCATTAACCTAATTTTGGCTAATCCCAAGCTTTCTAAATAATCTTGCCACCCTTGGGGGGTATCTTCAATCGCTAATAATCCTAATACTCTAGCTACGTCTGCTACCCAGGGTAGGGTATGAATTCTATAACCCTGCCAGTTTACTTCTAAAGATAACCAAGCGGGAATCTCTTGGGGGTTAAATTGTTGGGAGGCAAGATAATCAGCTTGAAAGCAGTAAATCCGAGGTGGTTTTTGACTCTCTAACAAGGTTAAACACTCCTTCTAATCTGGACATTAATCTCTTTCCCCATATTTTAGGGGAACCTCAGCATAATTTCTGTTAAATATGAACTTCTCTTGTCAAGAAATAGTTAAGTTTGCTCAAGACAATTTACTCTTAATTCTCCCCTAAGCGAGGACGAATAATTAAATAAATTGCCGGACCGATTAGAGGCAAAAGGGAAATTACCGGCAACAGGAAAGGATTTTTTAATCCCCGTCGGGTTAGATCATCTTGCAGCAAAATTGGACATAATAGGGTTAAAAGACAGAAATCTAAACTCATAACATGAATAAAACGGCTAGTTTGCCACTGATACCAAAAATCAGACCAATTGCCGTTAATTAATCCGTAAGCGATTAAAATTGCCGCAGTAATTAGGGCAATTACTCCCAACCAAGGTGAGTCTAGAAGTTTAATGACCAGATTTTTTTTACCGGTAAAATTGCTGTTGGGTTGACGGAGAGTTAGATAGGGTAAAATAGCGAAAGCTCCCACAGCAAAAGAGGCAAAAGCAAAGGGCCAAGCGATGATTTTTTGGTCACGACCATCGATAATTAAAAGGCTAGTGTAGATAAGTGGCCAAACTCCCATCAGGTTAAAAAGAGCAATAATTAACGGGTTGATATCTTGCCATTTCCCAGTGGAAAGATTGATAATTAAATTTATTGTATCTGGTTGATCGGGGGGTGCTAGTAAAAAAGCGTATAATCCGAAGCCTAACCAAAGCAAACCGAGAATAATTTTTGTTAACATGGGAGTGGATAATTAGGTTAATTGAGTAATGGGAGTTCAGCAGATATTTTAGTACAAAAGTGATCAAAAGGTCAAGCAAGATTACCTAATCAATGATCACTAAGTAGGTAGGCGTTAAAAATTATCAGATGCCCCCTTATCAAGGAGGATCCCCCCGCCTATCGGCACCCCCCTTATCAAGGGTAGATCCCCCCGCCTATCGGCACCCCCCTTATCAAGGGTAGATCCCCCCGCCTATCGGCACCCCCCTTATCAAGGGTAGATCC
>NZ_SFBV01000271.1:0-15283 GCF_007095585.1 Microcystis sp. M_OC_Ca_00000000_C217Col | reverse complement strand
TGTGGAAACGAGGTCTATACTGATAGTTTATTCCGCCAAATAGCACTAAAAGTCTTGCCTGATAAGCATTTCACGATTCCATAAGCAAAAATTATCACACAAAGTCGAGAAGAGCCGCATATGAACAAAATGTTCGGCCAAATAGTAAAGATTTTTCCCATTTAAAAAGCCACGCCACCCAAAACCTTTCCAGAGAAATTTAGCATACCAAATTGCCGTGTAGAAATTTGTCCATTTCATAGATGCAAAGACATTAGACCGTTTGGGTTCAAGTTTGCTATTTTCGACAAAGTTATCAAAATGTTGAAGAGTATGATAATCTCCCCAAAGTTGATCGCCTCGATAACAATCCATGAAACCTAAATTTTTCCCTTGTTTAATGACTTCATTAAATTGTTGATAAAGATGTTCACAATATCCTGTTTGATGTTCTTTTAAGCCAAGGGTATATCGTGCTAGAAAATCCAAGTCTAGAAACCATTTTCCTGTGTACATAGGAACTTGGACACCAAACCACCAGATATAATCATGATAGATGCGCCAACTCATAATACTGGCATCTCCTAACTGTTGATCATGATGTTTGATTAGATGGTTATTAAACCGCGTGTAAGTTAGGATAAAATCATTGTACGCCGCTTGTTTTTTCTCGCCAATAGCTTCTCCTACTAATTTACTGCGAATAATTTCTGTCGTACATTCAATTTGGTAGGAAATCATGCTAGATCCCAAAGAATAAAAAGGATCAAAAATACAAGCTGCATCTCCAATTACATACCAATTATCGGCTGAAAACATGGTTTTGCTTGTATGAGAAGGTCGCGGTAAATAATGGAAATCAATATTTTCACCACTATTAACTAAACGATAAAGAATTTCATGATTGGCTTTTAAGAAATCATAAAATTTCTCTTTTGTGTTAATTTGATAATCAGCGATCGCTGAACGATGATAAGCAATGCCAATGGAAATTTCTTGACTATCCTTCTCGGTAGGAATCATCCATAACCAATGACCATGACCGAACCAATGATTGGTTGCATAGTAATGGCTACAAGTTGTACCATAAGGATCATAACCATCGTGAAAAATGGTGCGATCAATATTGTTAACTCTAACCCAAACAGAACCGGTATCAAGTCCAAAAAGATTATCTGCTCCAAATAGGAGATTATCGGTTTTTTGACCAATAATAAACTTACGTCCTGCGGCATCAATAACGTGCTTTGCTTTGAGAGTTATCTGTTCATTTTCGACTTTAGCGATAACGGTTTTGAGTTCATCTTTTGAGGTTAAATCAACATCTACAACTCGACCTTGATAAAAAGTTGCTCCCATCGCTTTATTCATTTTTAGGAGATCCCGTTCAAATTTTGCCCGGTTCATTTGAAAGGAAGCCAAAGGCGGTTGACGATTATTCCAAATATGATAATAATCATCAGTGGTAGTCGTTTTGTCCTTCTTTTTCGGCCAATGGAAGTTTAGTCCAAATTTGGGAGGATGATTTTCGATCATATACTCATATAGTCCCAATTCTTTGCAGACAAATAAGGTGGCAATTTCCACCATTGATTCGCCAATTTTGAGGTCTTTATTAGTTCTTTCTTCTGGACGAGGATCGATCAGTGCAATTTTAATGTTGGGAACATTTAGAAGTAAGTGTCTTGCTTGACAGACCCCGGCGAAACCTGCTCCCATAATCACAACATCATACTCATTAGTGTTAGTAGCAACCATTGGTGAAATTCTCCTAAAATGTGATGAGGAAGAGAGTGAATAAGAAAGAATACAAGAAAAAGTTAAAGATATAATTCCCCTAATCGGGTTGCTAATTCAGCAATGGTGGGATAGTTAAAAATGACCACAGGATTTAATTCCTTTCCGAGCCATTTTTCTAAGCGTCCTAATAAAACTAACGCTTTTCGTGAGTCGAGTTCATAATTATCAAAAGGTTCTTCAATATCAATGTCATCAAGGTCAACATCGAGTTGTTGAGCAAACTGATCAACGAGCCAGTTTTGAATGTCTTCAACGGTACAAGGGGATTGAACAGTTGTCATCATGGTTTAAGTTCCTTTAAGGTGAAAAAAGTGTTGTAGCAAACTAAGATTGCTTAACTGATATTCCTAGTTTATTCCTCTACCCATTGATCAGCCATGTTTTATTTTTCGCCAAAACTGGATTTTTTTTATTCCTATTTTTTATGGTCAAATTTAGTACATTTTTGCTATATAAATATAATCGAAAAACCTAGCAGACAATACAAAATATTATCCATTAAATTTACCCTACTTTATCCTACAATAAAAGGTAACAAAATTAATTTGCTAGTTACTAGGTAAAAATTATGATAGAGACTCATGTTCTTAACCCATCTGTCAAACAGATTCCTCCTACTACTCAATCGATTGAAACCGCTCATAAATCTCCGCAAATGCTCCAAGAATTATTAACTTCAGCCGTTGTACAGCTTGAAACAGAACTGCAAGATAAGCTAGAAAAACTGTTATCTAAACAGGAGTATCAATTGTTACAAATTGGGGAGAATATTAATAGCTTGACGCAGGAATTAGAACAAGCAGTTTCTGAATTTCTCCAAATTGCCCAACAAGCAAATAAAACCTATAGTTCTCTACAGTTTTTGGGTCAATTTGTTGAACAAAAACCTAATAACTCACCCAATAAAGGAAGCCAAGATACCGTTAGAGTGGTTTATAGTCATGCCGCCAAATTACCGATTCCTGTGGTAGAAAAATATGGCTTAGGGTTTATCCTAAACTATAAAACGGTTGATTTATCCCAACTAGGTATTACCCTTTCACTCTCTCGTCAATCTCCGTCTCTTCCTGCCATCAAACAGGGATAATTTAAGCACTACTAAGGTGGGCATTGCCCATGTGGAAACGAGGTCTATACCGATAGTTTCTTCCGCAAAATAGTCCTAAAAGTTTTGCCCAATAAGCACTTCAGGGTTCCATAAGCAAAAATTATCACACAAAGTCGAGAAGAGCCGATTATGTAAGGTGTAAAGTTTAAATACTTAGAACCTAAAACCTAAAACTCAGCCATCATTTAAGCTACTTGAGTTTGATATTTTTCTCGCCAACGTTTAGGAGATACTTTATGTAACTGACTAAAGCGACGGGAAAAATAATAGGGGTCAGTAAACCCAACGGTGGCGGCAATTTTGGTAATTGACTCATGGGTTTTCAGTAACAAGGATCGGGCTTCTAGCATTCTTCGTTCCACAATCCAATGAATAATCGTTTTGTCGGTGCGACGCTTAACTAAATTGGTTAAATAAGCAGGAGAATAACCAGCCGCTCCAGCCACATCATTGAGGGTAATCGGTTGACTATAATTTGCCTCAATAAACTCAAAAACGGGTTTTAATTGAGAACTATTAGGGTAGAAAGAAGCCAAAGAATCAAAGAAATTCGGTTGCGGGGTAGAAGAAGGCTGTATCAACGATTGAGGAGCTTGTTTTGAGTTAACAGAAGGATGAATTCTGCAAGCGTAGCCATCTTTTTCAGATTCTAGAAAATTTAAGGAACGAGCTACTATGCTTATATAATCTTGATCTCCATATTTGAGAAGGTTAACCGTAATATCGAGGGATTGATGATCCCCATAATAAGGATGGTGTGTGATCAAACGTCCAAAACCTCGACGTTGAATTAATTTCCAGTATCTAGACCAATCTGAGTTTAAAAAATCTTGAGCAGCTTCTTCTATAGTCAAATTAGATAACTGTTCTCTGGAATATCCCAATAAAGCACAAGCCGCATCATTGTAATGCTTAATCCCTCCTTGGGAATCGATCCACAACACAGATTCAGGGATTTGATTGATTAAATATTGAATAACAGATATGGATTCAGCTATTTCTTGCTGAGGGACGGCATTAAGAAAGTTAGCCGTAGAATGAGAGAAGTTAAGGGAGTTAAGAGGGTTACAGTTTGGAGTTAAAAGCATGAGACTGTTCCTATAATTTTCAAAATAGATAATTTTTTGACCACAAAAGATAGTTTTCACTCCATCACAAACAAAACTGATTTCCTGATCTTCTTAATTCTTGATAAGGAAATTATAGCACTTGGCTGATCGCTCAAGTACAACTTCTAGGGTTGAAGTGCTTATACAGTAAGCCTTTCGGTGATTGCATGGGATGATCCGTCTCGGAAAGTGCTGTATTGAGCTTATCTTTGCTCTACAAGCGGAGATGCGTCTTTCCGCAAATTTTTAAAACCCACATTCCGCACTTCAAATTATAGTAAGTAGTCATGCAAAATTAATTACCTGCCCGATCGAGCTAAAACCCTTACGGGGCAATGATCGTCATGTGTAAATAATTTTGCCTAGGTACTTAAGTACTCATTGTGCGCTTAATTTTTTAAGGGAAGGGTTTTAAAATTGCTGTTACCTTTATCCTGTATGCTTTTTAGCGAATAAGGTAAGCAGAAAAGTGCCGATAATGCGATCGCCAATTGACTCGCTCAAACCCTGATCAATTCGTTAACTTCCCAATGGTCTTTTTGTGCTAATAAATATTCGAGTAGAACGCTCAATGCGTTTGCTAGACTGCATTTGAGGCAATCTATCAAATTTTCGGTTCGAGAAATGAGCGAACGGTGAGTAAGTAGTCATAGTCATGCAAGGCGTTGCTGATTTGAGATATGAATCTTCGGCTCTCTTAGGTTTGGTGGGTAAAATGTATTCTAAGATACAATCCTCCTGGCGAGTGAGTGGAACGAATCACAAAGGACACAAAGATTGATCGATCCTATATTCAGTTAAACTTATCACACAAATAAGAGGAGAGCCAATCTTCTTTGGCGGAATTTCTTAAAACCTAGACCCGAACTAACTTTTGCATCGGTGTCATCAACGCCCTATTTTACGTCCTCTGTAGGTAATGCGCGTGGCGGTGGCTGCCCCAGGACTACCCGACGAGACAGTATAAGCTGCCCGCGCATTTAAATTGCTTGTTGAGATGAGGCACTCTTGCACTCTTGCACTCTTGCAAGAGGCAAAAGTAAAGGGATTAGGGGAGATTTAGCTAATCTAAGGATAGGCGGTTAAGATGCGTCTTAGCTTACTACTACTTGAGAAAGTGGACTCAAGACGGAACATGGCTGAAAATCCATAACTGTCTCCGGGATTACGTCAGGACGATGGAAGGTCATCTAACGGCGGCGAGCGCGGGAGTTTTAGACAGCCAATCGGTCAAAACCGCCACGATGATTAATCAAGAGGTGGGTTATGATGCGGGGAAACGGATTAAAGGAAGAAAGAGATTCACATTAGTCGATACCTTCGGGCTGTTAATCGCAGTCAAAGTCGTCTTCTGCCAAAGATTCTCCATTTTGCTGAGGACTTTCCTATTTTAAACTAGATATAAGTGGGTGGGTGGAATTAAATATAAGATGAACGTAGGTTGGGTTGAAGCATGAAACCCAACGCCCGCACAGGTTACGGTACCGCTAACCCATCCTACAAATAATTGTGCCTCCCTACTTAGATGATGTCTAGATAGATTGAACTTAAAAAAACTTAATCATCAAATCTAAAATTAATCTATCTAAATCTCTAATCTTCAGCAATTTAGAAATATGCTGATCAGCAAAAACTACAAAAGGTTTTTCAGAATCTCTCTATTTTGAATTAGGAAAAAACTCATGTCTATGCGTCATTTTGCTTTATTGCTTGGGCTAACTACCGCTGGAACAGCCACTTTATTAGCTCCCCTTCCCACTCGTGCTGCTAGTTGTGAAACAGGTGATTTATTTGATTTTAGTTCCATCCAATTTATTGCAACTCGGCCTATTGCTTCTAATAACTGTTTGCGGTTATTTGGAAAACGAACAGACCCGACTCCTCAAGGATTTGTGGGCTATGGCGCCGGTCACACTGAAACCGCTTTAAATTCACCTGGAAATCCAGCCCCCTATTATGCTGCGGGGATTGATTTTAGTCCCGAAAATTTGGTTAATCCTTTAGGAGCAACCCGAGCCGCCACATTGTTAAATAATATTACAGGATTTTCTAACTTTGCGACTTTCCTCACCAATAACAGTATTAATGTCGATCGTATTGGGTTTAGTTTTGGTCCTAAAAACGGGGATTTTACCAAGAGTTGGAATTTAGGAAATGATATTAATGGAGAGAACTATTTTTCCTCTCCTACGTCTTCTCTAGAAGAACGCATTTATGCCGCTAATCCTAAGGAAGTGGAAAGCTTTTTATTGTTGGACAACACTAAAATTCTTAGCTTTGGTTATAGCGATATTTATTCATTCTTAGAATATGGCGCAACCACCGCTCCTGATGATGACTCTGAAGCGATTATTAGTGATCCCTTTAGTGTTTCTAAGGTAGCTGGCCTGCTCGGAGAATTTGACGGATTAGCCAATGCTTTCTTAGTCGATGTGGGTTCTAATAAAGTACAATTAGTCAGTGAAGATGCCGCCGTTGTCCCAGATGACGTTTTTATCGATCCCTCAATTGGCCCATTAAATCCCGTGGTTTCTATTCAATTTCCCCTGCAACTGAGAATTGTTTCGACTCCTGAACCTTCTGTTACCCTTGGCTTAATGAGTTTAGGCATTATTGCCGTAGGGTGTCGTTTGAAAAATAAAATTCGGAAAGAATAGGACAGCAGTTGTAGATAAGCTGAGACCCATCCCCGTCTTCACGTTAAATTCTTTAATGAATAGACTTATGCCAGATAACCATCCTATGTCACCTCCTATGTCGGAATATCCCCTAAAAATCACTGCCACCTCTTCTGAACCTCAAAAACAATCAAAACGCCGTTTCCAAGGGGTTCGGCGATGGTATCTTGGGGGACTTTTATTGTTAGGAGTCGGTTATGGGATTGGGTCAATCAGTCAACCAACTCAACCAATCGCCCCTTCGGTTGCTGAAAATAAACATCTTCTCCCCGTTGAAATTGACCGGCTAGTACAGGTCAATGCTTATCAACAGTCTCGAACTTACACTGGGGAAATTGTCGCTCAAAATACCAGTGATTTAGGGTTTGAACGAGGAGGAACAATGACTCAACTGCTGGTGACAGAAGGACAATGGGTGAATCAAGGAACGCCCCTTGCTCGTTTAGATGACCGTCAATTAATCGCCCAAACACAAGACTTATTAGCCCAAAAACAACAGGCTTTAGCACAATTAAAGGAAATGGAGGCGGGTTCTCGTGCTGAAACGATTGCCGCAGCCCAAGCAAATTTGGCTCAAGAAAAAGCTCAACTACAAGAGATGGAAGTGGGACCTCGCACTGAAACCATTGCGGCAGCCCAAGCGCGTTTGAAAACCCTGCAAGCACAATTAGCTTTGGCTCGTAGTAAACGGGAGCGACGACAGAATCTTTATACGCAAGGGGCTATTTCTCTTGAACAGTTTGACGAAGTGGTCACAGATATGGATAGTCAACAGGCAAGGGTTAATGAAGCCCAGAGCCAATTAGATGAGCTATTAGCAGGAACACGCCCTGAAATCTTAACTCAACAGCGAGCAAGGGTTAAACAGGCTCAAAGTCAACTGGATGAGTTGTTAGCAGGGACTCGCAGGGAAGTGATTGAAGCCCAAAAAGCAGCTATTAAACAGCTAGATAGTCGTTTAGCTAGTATTGAACTTGATTTAGAAAAGACCGTTCTTAAAGCCCCTTTTTCGGGCAAAATTCAAAAACGTTATCTCGATCAAGGAACGGCGGTACAAGCGGGTCAAGGGGTGGTGCGTTTGGTACAATTAGACGGCGTTAAAGCCCATATTGGTGTTCCTACGTCCCTGACTTCTGAGATTAAGATCGGACAATCACAAACCCTAAAAATTGACCAAAAATCTTATTCAGCGACCGTTAAGGCAATTTTACCTGAACTAGATGCTGCCAGTCGTACCGTGACGGTGGTTTTTCAAGTTAAAGGAGCAGGAAGTAGCGGCGAGGCTACCTCACCGCTGCTAACCACTGGACAAATTGTCACCTGGAAATGGCAACAAAACATTAATACTTCGGGTTATTGGCTACCTAGTACCGCTCTTGTTAAGGGAATTCGAGGATTATGGTCGATTTATGTCCTAGGAGATGGGAATGCAGCCCAAGGATTTGTCGTAGAACGTCGGGATGTGGAGGTTTTATACACCGATGGGGAGCGAGTTCTCGTGCGAGGAACATTAGACGGAACCGAAAAAGTGATTACTAATGGCACAAATCGCATTATTTCGGGGCAAAAGGTAAAAATCAGTAAACAGTAAACAGTGAGCAGAACGTAGGTTGGGTTGAAGCATGAAACCCAACGCCCGATTATGTTACGCTACCGCTAACCCATCCGACAAATAATTGTGCCTCCCTACTTAGGGTTTGCTGAATAAATCTAAAAACCTTGTTGGGTAAGACTTTTAGACTTTTGGGAAATCAAAAAGTACCAGATCTGGGAGTGATCGCGGAGAAAATTCCTGGACTTTTTCCCTGAAAATTAGGTAATTGACCACCTGAAAATGGGTAAAACCCTACACCCCACACCCTACACCCCACACCCTGCCCCCAGGAAAAACTTTTTGCCGCAAACCCTACTTATTACTTATTACTTTCTCCCCCGAACTTCATAATTCTCAATTCTTAATTCATCATTCTCCTATGTCTTCCATCTTTTATAAAAACGTCCGATTATTAGTTTTAACTATTTTGGCGATCGCCGTTTGGGGCTTATCTTCCTTTTTCAGTTTACCTCGTATGGAAGATCCCGAATTAACCCCTCGTTTTGCGGTCATTAACACCCAATTTCCAGGCGCAACCCCTGAACGAGTAGAAACGCTAGTTACTGATAAATTAGAACAAGCTTTACTAGAAGTCGAAGAAATTCAAAATATTGATTCTACCTCTCAGCTTGGCTTCTCCAGCATTACCATTGAATTAAATGACCAAATTACCGATGTTGATCCCGTTTGGTCACAAATTCGTGATAAAGTCAATGATGCTGTTTCTCAATTACCATCGGGAACTTCTCTCCCTGAATTTGAAGAATCAAAACCCAAAGCCAACGCCTTAATTGTTGCTTTAACTTGGCAATTATCAAGCCCTCCGAATTATGGCATTTTGAGCCGTTGGGCGCAAGAATTAGAAGATGATTTACGGTTAATTGAAGGAACAGAAAAAGTTGAATTATTTGGCAATCCTACGGAGGAAATTCGAGTTGAAGTTGCTCCCCAACAATTAACCCATTTAGGATTAACCATACAGTCCCTATCTCAACAAATCTTAGAAAGTGATGCCAAAGTTGCTGCCGGCCAATTACGAAGCGAACAAAGTAACTTATTGCTGGAAATTGAAGGAGAATTAGATTCTTTAGACCGTTTAAATCGTTTATCAATTAAATCAGGTTCGTCTAGTCAAGTAGTGCGATTAGGTGATATTGCAAATATTAGTAAAGGAATTGAAGATCCCCCCAGAGAAGTCGCGATGATTAAGGGAAAACGGGCGATCGCAATTACTGCTTTTGTGGAATCTGATAGACGCTTAGATTCTTGGATGACAGTCGCCAAGGCTAAGTTAGAAAGATTTGAAAAAAACCTTCCTCAAGGAATTGGCCTACACATTATCTTTAATCAAAGTCGTTATGTGCAGCAACAACTGGACTCGGTTTTATCAAACCTGATCATGGGGGCTGTCTTAGTTTTTGGGATCACCTTTGTGATCATGGGCTGGAAATCATCTTTAATCGTGGGAACATCCCTTCCTTTATCAGTTTTGATGGTTTTTGGCAGTATGAAGGTGTTAGGCATTCCCCTACATCAAATTTCGGTGACAGGGTTAATTATCGCTTTGGGATTATTAATTGATAATGCGATTATTGTGGTTGATGAGGTGCAAATGGCTTTAAAAGAAGAAGAAGGTATATCACCGCTCAAAGCCGTTGCTACTACCGTACATCATATTTTTATTCCCTTACTCGCTTCTACCTTTACCAGTGTTATCGCTTTTTTGCCCATTGCTACCGCTTCAGGAGCAACTGGAGAATTTACGGGAACGATTGGAGTAACCGTAATTTTAGCCCTAATTAGCTCGTTTATTCTATCTGTCACCGTGATTCCTGCCTTAGCGGGAAGATTACATCATTGGCAACCAACCCCCACAAATGGATATTGGTGGCAAAGCGGATTTACCCATTCTCGTTTAACCTATCTTTATAAGTGGAGTTTAGATCGCACTTTTCAACGTCCCTTATTAGCGATCGCCCTTATTCTTATTCTTCCCTTATGGGGTTTTATGAGCTTTCCTACCCTACAACAACAGTTTTTTCCCCCCACCGATCGCGAACAATTTCATTTAACCTTTGAATTACCCATCAGTGCGTCTTTACCCGAAACCCAGTCTCAAGTGATGCAAGCCCGAAAGTTAATCTTACAGCATCCTGAAATTCAAGACGTTCAATGGTTTATTGGGAAAAGTGCGCCCTCTTTTTACTACAATGTCTTACAAAATCGAGAACAATCTCCTAATTATGCTCAAGGAATTGTTCAACTTCAGAAAAACGTCAAGTCGGGTGGGTTAATTCGCACCTTACAGCAAGAATTAGATCAAGCCTTTCCCCAAGCGCAAATTATTGTCCGACAATTAGAACAGGGTCCTCCTTTTGATGCACCGATTGAATTACGCTTATATGGGTCAGATTTAGCCCAATTACAGGCTTTAGGCGATCAAGTTCGCGCCGAATTAGCTAAAACCCCTGATATTATCCATACTCGCGCCACTTTAAGCGAAAGTTTGCCCAAATTAGCTGTCAATCTTAATGAAGAAAAGCTACGTTTAGCAGGGTTAGATAAAAGAGCCGTTGCTCGTCAATTAGACACCAGTTTAGAGGGAACAGTCGGAGGCTCGATTTTAGAAGGAACAAAAGAACTACCTGTGAGAGTTCGGACTTCTAATCGTCAACGGAGCAATCTAGCTGAAATTAGCTCATTAAACCTCTTATCTTCAGGAAATTCTGCAACTTCATCGACAATTGTTCCCTTATCAGCGGTGGGAAATGTGGAAATTGTCCCCGATATTGTTGCTATTTCACGTCGTAATGGCCAACGGATGAATACCATACAGGGTTTTATTCCGGCTGGTGTATTACCAGAACAAGTACTCTCTGAGTTTGAAAAACGATTAGAAATGAGTAATTTTCAGTTACCCTATGGTTATTCATGGGATTTTGGCGGAGAACAAGGAGAACGTCAGGATGCTTTAAGTAATTTGATTGCAACTCTTGGGGTTTTAGCGATCGTTATGGTGGCCAGTTTAGTCCTCACTTTTAATTCTTTCCGTATGGCTAGTATTATTATCATAGTTGCCATTTTATCTTTAGGATTAGGTTTAGGATCATTGGCCTTGTTTAATTATCCTTTTGGGTTTACAGCGATTTTAGGGATCATTGGACTTTTAGGAATCTGTGTTAATGATTCAATCGTAATTCTTGACGCTTTGCGTCATGATGCTCAAGCCAGCCTTGGTTCACGTCGAGCAACTCGAAATGTGGTGATTCGTGCAACTCGTCATGTGGTAGCGACCACCTTAACCACGATAATGGGGTTTATCCCTTTATTATTTGATCCCAGTGGTTTTTGGCCACCTCTTGCGATTAGTATTGTCGGTGGGTTAGGTGGCGCCACTTTAATAGCGTTATATTTTGTTCCTTCCGTATATCTACTCTTAGGTCGTAAAAACCTTACACAGAGTGCTAAACCGCAGTAACGGTATGATTATCGCAGTCATTTTGTCCTGCCATCAAGAGTGAGGAAGAGTCTTAACTCATCGTCCGCTCATTTTTGGGAGCAAGATGGGGTCGAAGAGGTGGAAAGGCGTTGTCAAATTGAAAGATGATCCGAATCAGCTTGGAACTGAAATTACCTTGATAGCAAGGATTGCATTGCATCTTTCATATTCTGATCTGACAACGCCAACTACTGAGCGTTCGACAAAAGCTCACGCCGAAGTCTCACACCGAAGTCTCACGCCGAGGTCCGAACGGGTGTGGGGTTTTAAGCTAAGAGGCATTTTAATCGCCTATCCGATTAGCTGAATCTCTCCCCATCCCTTTACTGTTGCCTCTTGTTTCATCTAAACAAGCAATTTAACTGCGCGGGCAGCCCTGGATCTTACCTAAAATGTCGGATGAATGCCCCCGCTAGATTTTTCGACAAGATACTCACCTTTGCGGGGGATGAAATCCGACCAGAATATCAATGACCCTGAGCGAAGCCGAAGGGTCAACCCCAGAGCATCGGTTTAATTCCACCATCTGTGGGTAAACTCTGTTATCGAAAAAATCGGGTCTAAAACCTCGCCTTAAGGCGAAAAGTTTTGGGAGCGGGGCATAAATCCCCGTTACAAAAACGGCCGACCGCCCCCTGCCGACCGCCCCCTGCCTTCGTTAATGATGTCTGTCATCCCCAAGCTCAAATTATCTGGCAATTAGCGATTAATTAGGCTACTCTAACTAATATCCCCCCCATTGGCCTCGATTTAGAACTGGCTTTTATCCGTCCCCACCTTATCATCGATTTTTTTCCAGAATCTTATGTCTGAAACTATCACTCCCGCCATTAGCGATCGCATCTGTAAACACAGGAATAAAGATCACGGTGATGCCGTGCTTTTCTACTTAGGTCTATCGGCAGTATTATTAAGCTTACATCTACCGGCAGCGGCGCAAAATTGTCGGCCACTTTCTCTATTAGGCGGTGAAGGTAGTGAAGTTACGAAAACTGTCTCACAACCCACTGTTCCAGGGCCTTTCGGTGTCACGATAACTCGTAATAATTGGAATACCGATTGGGCAGTGCCGGGGGGGAGAAGTTTTCAGAGGTTTATCGTTACGGTTTCTGTTCCCCGGGCTGCTTCCTTTGATATCCGGCTGTTTCTCAAGTATAGCGATCAAACTAACGAGGAATTTTTTAATACTAATGGAGTACGAATCGAACCTGATAAACCCTTAACAATTACTGCTACAGTACGGGCAAATGATCAACCTTTCTTAGTCAATCTTTTTGTCAATGGTATTCAGCATATCGGTAATACCTACACCGCTTCTGTTGTCGGTTGTGAACGATAAAATACATAGGGTGTACTGAAAAAGTTTGTTAGTGGGGACTGGGTGTGAGATTTTAAGCTAAGAGGCATTTTAATCGCCTATCCTGAGATTAGCTGAATCTCACCCAATCCCTTTACTATTACCTCTTGTTTCATCTCAACAGGCAATTTAACTGCACGGGCAGCCCCAGACTTTACTCTCTGCCCCGATTGACCATAAGTGGGACAATTAGAGCAATGCACAATTAAGGATTTTTGTCAAGAAAATAATATTAAACTTATTATTGATACCTGCCATCCTCACGCCCAAATTATCTGGCAATTAGCGATTAATTACGCTACCCTAGCTAATATCCCCCCCATTGGCCTCGATTTAGAACTGGCTTTTATCTGTCCCCACCTTATCATCGATTTTTTTCCAGAACATTATGTCTGAAACTATCACTCCCGTCATTAGCGATCGCATCTGTAAACACATGAATAAAGATCACGGTGATGCCGTGCTTTTCTACGCTCAAGTTTACGGTAATATTACCGATGCAGAAACCGCTCAAATGCTCTCCATCGATCCCGAAGGCATGGATTTAGCCATAGAAAAATTAGGGGAGAGTCAAACAATTAGAATACCTTTTGAGCGCACCCTAGAATCAGCCAAGGATGCCCATAATATTCTGGTTGAGATGCTAAAAGTTAATCAAACCAACTTTTGACAAAGAGCGATTTTGCGACTATCACCGAAAAAGACCAACCTAGAGAATTAGCCCATGAATCAGGTTAATAGTACGGTAATAAAAATACCCAAGTCTGGCTGGCGTTTACTGCCTTTTTTAGTCTTGGGTGTGCTAGTTTTTGCCTTTAATTCCTCCCTAGAATTAAATTATCTAATCAAGGGTTATATTACTCTCTTGGAATTACAGGCAGGCATCGTGGTTTTATACTTTCTTTTGGCTAAATTAGGGAAATCTCAAAAATTATGAGAAATAGAACTATAGCGGCTTTACTAGCCTTTTTTCTTGGTTATCTTGGCATCCATAAGTTTTATCTAGGGGAGAATTTGGCAGGTATTTTTTATCTACTTTTCTTCTGGACTTTTATCCCCGGCATCATTGCTTTTTTTGAATTTATTGGTTTAATCATCATGTCAGATCAAGCTTTTGATGCTAAATATAATCCTAACTATCTCCCCAGCAGTAGAGAGCGAGGACTGCCAGAATCAGCCCAGCAAAAAACCGCTACTTTACTCCAGCTTAAAAAACTTTACGATCAGGGAATTATTACTGCTGAAGAATACGAAGAAAAACGCAGAAAATATTTAGATTCTCTTTAAAAAAATATGTCTAATCTCTCTCCTCGCCCTCCCGAATCTTCCGAGTGGATCTGGCTATCTTTAGTCCCAGTTTTCGGGGGACTTGCCATTGCTAATGCTGGCAAAAAAACTAATAACCAAAGTTGGTTATCCGTCGGCATTGCCTTGACAATTATCTCCCTTATTTTCCTTACACAAGAGTCTTTTATCGTAATTTGGTTTGCCCAAATCGGACTGGGTTTATACATCCGTCAACAGCTTAATTCCCATCCAATAGCTTCGGGAAATAGAACCAATTCCAGACAGTCATCCTCTCCTCTCGAAAAAATTGATATTAACAGCTGTTCCACCAACGATCTGGTTTATAAATTAGGGTTGCCGATTGTCTATGCCAATGATATCGTTTCTGTCCGTAACGAAGGACATATTTTTACCCATTTAGAAGAATTACACTTCCTAGCTGGTTTACCAGAAAATTATCTCAAAAAATTAGAACCTTTGGTTATCTTTGCCTACGATATTCGCCAAGAAGTTGACGTTTCTTGGCGTTGTTTAAACTACTACTCCGTTGCGGAATTAGTCAATCTCGGTCTTGACTTTTCCGTGGCTGATAAAATTGTCGCCGAAAGAGAAAAAAACGGTGTCTATCGTTCGGCGATCGAAGTGAGAAACCGGACAGGTATTCCCTTAAAATCCTATCAGCAATTGCTTTAAGTAAGTAGTTATAATTAAATTGAAGATAGATTTTGCTTCTGATCCCCCCTGCCCCCCTTAATAAGGGTAGGGTTGATTCATTTAAATTAAGTACAGCTAATTTTGAGTCAATAAATTTGACTGAAGATTCTCAAGTTTATCTTTTTCTAATCAAAATAGTTAGTCACAATAACTAATCT